>NZ_JBYSXL010000019.1:0-68525 GCF_058782155.1 Methylobacterium sp. FW306-05-D | reverse complement strand
CGCGCCGGGTGGCGCTGGTGGAGGCGAGGAGGAGGGGCAGGGCCCCGCGCCAGGGGGAGGCCGGCCTCGGGGAACCGGGCATCGGGGAAGTGGGCATCGGGCGGCTCGGCGCGCTCACGAGGCGATGAATTTCAGGCGATGCTCGCGGTGCAGGTCGAGGATGGCCGCGGCCGTCTCCTCGATCGAGCGCCGGGTCACGTCGATGGTCGGCCAGCGATGCTTGGCGCAGAGCCGCCGGCAGGCGGCGATCTCGTCGGCCACCGCGCTGCGGTCGACATAGAGCGAGGAATCGTCGGCCTTCAGGCTGAGGAGCCGGTTCTGGCGGATCTGGACGATGCGCTCCGGGCTGGCGAGGAGCCCGACCAGGAGCGGCTTGCGCGCCGTCTCCAGGCTCTCGGGCAGGGGCATGCCCGGAACCAGGGGAAAGTTCGCGGTCTTCAGGCCGCGATTGGCGAGGTAGATCGCCGTCGGGGTCTTCGAGGTGCGGCTGACGCCGATGAGGATCACGTCGGCCTCGTCCACGTCGAGGGGCAGGTTGCCGTCGTCGTGCAGGAGCGTGAAGTTCATCGCGTCGATGCGCTTGAAGTACTCGGCGTTGAGCATGTGCTGCGCGCCGGGCCGGGCCGTCGAATCCGCCCCGAGATAGGATTGCAGCAGGGCGTGCACCGGCTGCAGCACCGAGAGGCAGGGCGAGCCGGTCTCGCGGCAGGCCGCCTCCAGCCGCTCGGTGAGGTCGTGGCCCACCAGGGTGTAGAGCACGAGCCCCGGCGCGGCCTCGATCTCGGAGATCACCCGCTCGAGCTGCGGACCGGAGCGCACCAGGGGATAGACGTGCTCGATCGCCGAGACGCCCTCGTACTGGGCGGCGGCCGCGCGGCCCACGTTGATCAGCGTCTCGCCGGTGGAATCCGAGACGAGGTGCAGGTGGAAATAGCTACGGCTCATCGAGGGGCAGTCTCCTCCGGCCCGGCGGAGAGGAGCCCGGGCGGCGCGCCGCAGGGTCTTGTCCACCGGGCTCGGTCAGGGGAGTCGATAAGGGTGGATAAGCCGGCTTGCCCGAACGGTCCAGCGGGTGGCCGAGCCGGGTTGTCGACTCCGGCGTCAACACGCGATCACACCGGCGCGATTCCCGCGCGGTTTTGGGAGAATCCGGGACCGAGGCTCGGTCGGGCGCGGCCGGGCAGGGGCAAGGCACTGTCGGCCATCACCTATCCAGGATATTGGACCCAATCCGTTAAAGCCTGATTAACGCCGCGGCCGCGGGGACGCCCTGTGGACGGTTCTTCGCTCCCGCCATCCGCCCCTCTAAAAGAAAAAACAGAGTCCTAGAATCTCTCTTTCCTTTTAGAGAGGCGGTGTGGGGATGACGGCCCGAGCGCCCCTCCGGCACCCGGACGAGACAAGGGTTTTCGAGAGGAAGACATCCGCAGCTTCGGTGCTACATACCGGCCATCGGGGAACGGTAACGTCGGAGATCGGATGAGCCAGGCAGTTGCAGGGGACCGCGGTCCAGGGGATCGGGCGGTCCTGCGGGTTCTAGCGGGCGAGGCCCTGCCCCGACCCCCCGCCTGGATGATGCGCCAGGCCGGGCGCTACCTGCCGGAATACCGCGCGGTCCGGGCCCGGGCCGGCTCCTTCCTCGACCTCTGCTACAATCCCGACTTCGCCACCGAGGTGACGCTGCAGCCGATCCGGCGCTTCGGCTTCGAGGCCTCGATCCTGTTCTCCGACATCCTGGTGATCCCGGACGCGCTCGGCCAGAACGTCCGCTTCGTGGAAGGGGAGGGGCCCCGCCTCGACGCCCTGGCCGGCCGGCCCGAGTTCGAGCGCCTGCGCGAGGCCGGCGACCCGGCGATTTTCTCGCACTTGGCGCCGGTCTTCGAGACCGTTCGGCGCCTGCGTGCCGAACTGCCGAACGAGACCACGCTGCTCGGCTTCTGCGGCGCGCCCTGGACCGTGGCGAGCTACATGATCGGCGGGCGCGGCACGCCGGACCTCGCCCCGGCCCGGGCGCTCGCCCGGCACGACACCGCCCTGGTGGAGGCGCTGATCGACCGCCTCGTCACGGTGCAGACCGAGTATCTCGTGCGCCAGCTCGAGGCCGGCGCCGACGCGGTGCAGATCTTCGAATCCCATGCCGGCGCCCTGCCCGACGCGCGCGGCGCGGAGGAATCCTCCGAGGAGGCGGTCAACGACGTCTCGGAGAGCGCTCTGCCCGAGGCCGGCGAGCGCGACGCCCTGACCCGCTGGTCCCTCCAGCCCATCGCCCGGATGATCGCCGGGGTCCGGGCCCGCGTGCCGGGCGCGAAGATCATCGTATTCGCGCGCGGCTCCGGTCTCGACGGCCATGCCCGCGTGGTGCCCGAGACCGCCGCCGACGCGGTCGGGGTCGACTGGTCGGTGGACCTCAAGGCCCTGCGCGATCGGGTGCCCGCCACCACGGTGACCCAGGGCAACGTCCATCCGGAGACCCTGATCGAGGGGGGCGCAGCCCTGGACGCGGCGGTGGATGGGGTGCTGGCCGCCACGGACGGCCTGCCGCACATCTTCAACCTCGGCCACGGCATCACGCCGCAGACGCCGATCGCCCATGTCGAGCGCATGCTCGCCCGGCTCCGGGGCTGAGGCGGCGGTGGACGGCCTCTATCCCTGGCTCAAGGCCGGGCACCTCGTCGCGCTGATCTCCTGGATGGCGGCGATGCTCTACCTGCCGCGCCTGTTCGTCTACCACGCCGCCCTGGTGCCGGGGCCGCACGCGGCGGCGCAGTCCGAGACCTTCAAGGTCATGGAACGGCGCCTGCTGAAGGCGATCATGACCCCGGCCATGATCGCCACCTGGATCTTCGGGCTGATCCTGGCCTGGATGAGCGGCTACTACGCCGCCGGCTGGCTCCAGGCGAAGTTCGTGCTGGTGCTCGCCATGAGCGGCATCCACGGCTGGCTCGCCCGGATGGTCAAGGACTTCGCCGCCGACCGGAACACGCGCGGCCACAGGTTCTACCGGGTGATCAACGAGGTGCCGACGCTCCTCATGATCCTGATCGTGATCCTGGCGGCGGTGAAGCCGGCACTCTGGTGATCGGGCTGATACGGATTGGTGCGATGGCCTCTTGACCTAGGGTTCGTCGCTGCCATCGTGACCGGCTTACCTCATCCCGTCGCCTCATCCCGTCGCCTCGGCCTGATCGAGGGGGGCGTCCTTGGCCTGAAGGGTTGTCCACACCGGACGGGCAGGAGGTGAAGCCGGAATGACGGGTGTGCCGACCTCCGGCCAAGTCCGCTGCTGCAGATAGGATCGGCTCTCGTCGAACCGTGACTATGTGGCGATCGTCGCGTCGACCACAAACGGGAGCCAAGCGCTCGGGGGGGCGAGGCCTATACACATTCAACAGAAACCCAGTCAGGAAGCGGAGAGGGCCTGTGGTATGGATCCTCTTACAGCGGAACAGACGCCCACAGCGACTTCGACGCAGTGAATCGGGAGATAGCGTATGCGCTTCTCAAGGATTGCAGCCCTGGTAGCCTGGTACTGCATCTATCTCATAGTGATCGAACCAGCTGTTGGATTGAGCAGTCTTATAACAACACCGCTGCATAAAGCGCCGATCGACGCACTACCTTATGTTTATGCATTGTGTGGAATCGTAATTGGTGTAATCGGTGCAAATCGTGATGGGACGCTTTTGAGTGAGTTCATATTTGGGTCTACAATCTACGTTTTGCTGGCAAAATTATTTATTAGTATTATCATGGGGTATATATCCCTAAAACCAATGTCTGTCAGTCTCAATTTCGTCCTGGCGATAGGTCCACTGCTTCAGTGCTTCTGTATTGGAGCGGGATATTTAATCTACGCGCTTTGGAAACGGCGTGAGTACTGCCCATGGTGGCGCCTAGCATGATATCGTGACCGGATGACTGCGTGGAGTACACGCTGGACAGGCAAGTAACCGCAGAGCCACCACTCATTTTTATCACGATAACCTCGATCGCTGAGTTCGGTGTTCCTCCAAATGGATGAGTTCCGCTCCACCTTGTAGGACGGGGTCGGGTGATCCTCGACTTGCGGAGACTGACGACACCACGCGCACTCTCGGCCCCTTCCAGAAAAGAGTAGCAAGCAACTGGATCTGAAACCCCATGCATCACCGAAGGCGGACTTGATGGCCGAACCCGCGCACGATGACGATCATCACGGCCATAGCCATTCCCACGGGGGTGGCGGCCATTCCCACGCGCCGGCCACCTTCGGGCGGGCCTTCGCCATCGGCATCAGCCTCAACATCGCCTTCGTGGTCATCGAAGCGATCTACGGCTTCGCCAGCGAGTCCATGGCCCTGGTGGCGGATGCCGGCCACAACCTCTCGGACGTGCTCGGGCTCCTCGTCGCCTGGATCGCCTCGGTGCTGGTCAAGCGCGCGCCCACCGCCCGCTTCACCTACGGCCTGCGCGGCTCCTCGATCCTCGCCGCCCTGTTCAACGCGGTGTTCCTGCTGGTGGCCACCGGCGCCATCGCCTGGGAGGCGGTCGCCCGCCTGATCGCCCCCGAGCCGCAGCCGGTGGCGGGCCTGACCGTGATGGTGGTGGCCGGCATCGGCATCCTCATCAACGGCGCCACCGCCTGGCTCTTCGCCTCGGGCAGCGACGACATCAACATCCGCGGCGCCTACCTGCACATGCTGGCCGATGCCGCCGTCTCGGCCGGCGTGGTGGTGACCGGCCTGATCATCGTGCTGACGGGGGCGGCCTGGATCGACCCCCTGGTCAGCCTCGTCATCGCCGGCCTCATCGTCTGGGCGACCTGGGGCCTCCTGCGCGACAGCGTGGTGATGTCCCTCTCGGCGGTGCCCGCCGGCATCGATCCGGCGGTGGTGGGGGCCTACCTGCGCGGGCGCTCCGGCGTCGCGGACCTGCACGACCTCCACATCTGGCCGATGAGCACCACCGACATCGCCCTGACGGCGCACCTCGTCATGGCGGAGGGACACCCCGGCAACGGCTTCCTCATCGCCACGGCCGCCGAGCTGAAGGCCCGCTTCGGCATCGGCCACGCCACCCTACAGATCGAGGAGGCGGGCGGCCCCGCCTGCGCGCTCGCCGGAGACTGCACCGTATGATCCGCGCCTTCGTCGTCGGACATCCCATCGCGCATTCGCGCTCGCCCCTGATCCACGGCCACTGGCTCGCCGAGCACGGCATCGACGGCCGCTACGAGCGGATCGACGTGGCGCCCGAGGCCTTTCCGGCCTTCCTGGCGGGTCTGCGCGCGAACGGGTTCGCTGGCGGCAACGTCACCATCCCGCACAAGGAGACGGCGTTCGGGCTGGTCGAATCCCGGACGCCGCGGGCGGACCGGATCGGGGCGGTCAACACCCTGTTCTTCGACGGCTCCGGGCGCCTCTGCGGCGACAACACCGACGCCCCGGGCTTCGTCGCCCATCTCGACCAGAGCCTCGGCCCGGACTGGACCGCGCGCGGCGCCGGCACTGCCCTGGTGCTCGGGGCCGGGGGCGCGGCCCGGGCCATCGTGGTCGGCCTGCTGGAGCGCGGCCTCGCCCGGATCGGAGTCGCCAACCGGACGCCGGCCCGGGCGGAGGCCCTGGTGGCGCTCGATCCCACCCGGGTCGAGGCCGTGGCCTGGCACGACCTGCCGGACGCGATGGCGCGGACGGGGCTCCTCGTGAACACCACCTCCCTCGGCATGGTCGGCCATCCGCCCCTCGATCTCGACCTCCTGCCGCTCCCCGGGGACGCCGCGGTGGCCGACATCGTCTACGCCCCCCTGGAGACGGCCCTCCTCGCGGCGGCGCGGGCGCGGGGGCTGCCCGCCGTCGACGGCCTCGGCATGCTGCTGCACCAGGCGGTGCCGGGCTTCGCCCGCTGGTTCCGCACCACGCCGCGCGTGACGCCCGCCCTGCGGGCCCGGATCGTCGCGGATCTCGCGCCCGCATGAGCCGGCCCGTCATCCTCGGGCTCACCGGCTCGATCGGCATGGGCAAGTCCGCCACCGCGGCGATGTTCGCGCGCCACGGCGTGCCGGTCCACGACGCGGATGCGGCCGTGCACGCCCTCTACGGCGCCGGCGGCGCGGCGGCGGCCGCCATCGGGGAAGCCTTCCCCGGCACCCTGGACGCGAACGGGGCCGTCGACCGGACCCGCCTGCGCGAGGCCGTGATCGGCGCGCCCGAGCGCCTCGCCGCCCTGGAGGCCCTGGTCCATCCCCTGGCCCAGGCGGCGGCCCGCGATTTCCTCGCCCGCCACACCGGGGCGCCCCTGGTGCTCCTCGACATCCCGCTCCTGTTCGAGACCGGCGCCGAGGCCCGCTGCGACCGGGTCCTCGTCGTCACCGCTCCGCCCGACGTGCAGCGCGCCCGGGTGCTCGCCCGGCCCGGCATGGATGCGGCGACCTTCGAGGCGATCCGCGCCAAGCAGATGCCCGATGCCGAGAAGCGGGCCCGGGCCGATTTCGTCCTCGATACCAGCCTGGGCTTCGACCACGCCGAGGCCGAGGTGGCGGCGATCATCCGGCAACTCGCCGCGGGACCGGGACCGGCCGCGCCTTGACGCGGTCTGCGGAGCGCGCATGGTCCGGTGGCCGAACGCCACCCTCCAGGATCCTTCGATGCTGCGCGAGATCGTCCTCGACACCGAGACCACCGGCACGGACGCCAAGAACGGCGACCGCCTGATCGAGATCGGCTGCGTCGAGCTGATCAACCACGTCCAGACCGGCAAGTCCTTCCACCAGTTCATCAATCCGACCCGGCCCGTCTCCCAGGGCGCCTTCGCGGTGCACGGGATCTCCGATGCCTTCCTGGCCGACAAGCCGCTCTTCGCCGACATCGTCGACGCGTTCCGCGATTTCTGCGGCGACTCGCCCCTGGTGATCCACAACGCGCCCTTCGACGTCGGCTTCCTCAACATGGAATACGCCCGCCTCGGCGCGGCCGCGCCCCCGCCCATCGACCTCGCCGGCGTCGTGGACACCCTGCAGCTCGCCCGCCGCAAGCACACGGGAGCGGCCAACAACCTCGACGCCCTGTGCTCGCGCTACGGCATCGACACCACGCGGCGGACCAAGCACGGCGCCCTCCTCGACGCGCAGATCCTGGCGGAGGTCTATGTCGAGCTCCTCGGGGGCAAGCAGACCAGCCTCGGCCTCGCCATGACGGAGGTGGAGGAGGTGGTGATCCTCGGGGATGGGGGCGAGGCGGTGCCGGTCGGCCCACGCCAGCTGCGCCACCGGCTCAGCGAGGCCGAGCGCGCCCGGCACGCCGCCTTCATCGCGACCCTCGGCGGCGGCGGCGCGATCTGGCGCGACTATCTCGGCGAGGAGGAGTCCGCCTGACGGCGGACCGAACCTGTCCGGCCCGGGCGGGATTGTCCGTTCGACGGGTCCGTCGCGGCCGTCACGATGCTGCGACGCACGACCCGCCATATTGCATCGCAGCAAAGACCTCCCATATACCATCCAGCGGGATGGTAGCGGGAAGGTACGATGCTCGATCTTGAGGACAAGCCCAAGGCGCCGATCCGGGTCGGCGACACCGAGAAGATCACGATCAATCTCGGCTATGTCGACCTCGGCCACATCGATCTCCTCGTCTCCGAGAGCGTCTACGCCAACCGGAGCGACTTCATCCGCACGGCCGTGCGCAACCAGATCGCCCGCCACGGCGACGTCACCCGTCAATCCGTAGCCCGCAAGGGCGTCGAACTCGGCCTGCGCCGCTACGACCGGGCCGAGCTCGAGGCCGCGCGGGCCAGCGGCATCCGCCTCGACATCCGCGTCCTCGGGCTCGCCAGCATCGCGCCCGACGTAACCCCGGAACTGGCCCGCGACGCCATCGCGTCGATCGAAGTCATGGGCAGCCTGCAGGCGACCCCGGCCGTGAAGGCGGCCCTCGCCGACCGCCTTCTCTAGACAGCGTCCCAGCCCGAATTCCCGACCTCGCATGGTTCGACATGGCGTCGAGCCGGAAAGCGACTCCCATGACCGATCCTTCGAACCGGATGCAGGACCGCCTCGCCGACATGATGGAGGCGACGCGCCTCACGGCGGCCGGACGCCTGCAGGACGCGACGGACCTGCTGCAGCGCGGCTTTTCCGGCGCACCGCCCGCGCCCCGGCCCCCGGCGGGACACGCCGCCCCGGCGGCCGAGCCCCGCACCATCGACCTCGTGGCCGAGCGCGTCGAGACCGGTCCCGCCGCCCAGCGCGCGGCACCCGACCACCCCGGCGCGTCGGCCAGGGCCGCCGGACATCCCGCGTCCCGGCCGGGTCCGGCCTCCGGCGAGGAGGCCGGCCTCGCCGCGATCCTGCCCGAGAAGCTGCGCAAGGTCGTGGAAACGGTGACGCGGGGGATCGCCCCGGTGCTCGGCGGCCTGGGCAAGGCCGGCCAGGGCGGCGGCAACCCGTCCGGGCTCGCCGGCAATCTCGGTTCCCTCGTCTCGGGGCTGGCCGGGGGCCTCGGCCCGTCGGGTTTCAACCAAGCCCGCGCCCCCCTCACCGAGGGGGGCAGCTTCACCACGCACAGCTTCTCGAACGCCGCCGGCGCGCGCGACTACAAGCTGTTCGTCCCCAGCTATGCCCGTCCCAACCTGCCCCTGGTGGTGATGCTGCACGGCTGCACCCAGTCGCCGGACGATTTCGCCGCCGGCACCGGCATGAACGCCCTCGCGGAGGCCGAAGGCTTCCTCGTCGCCTATCCGGCCCAGAGCGGGCGCGCCAACGGCCAGCGCTGCTGGAACTGGTTCCAGCCCGTCGACCAGGGCCGGGAGTCCGGCGAGGCCGGGATCATCGCCGGGCTGACGCGCGCGATCATCGCCGAGCACCGGGTCGATCCGAGCCGGGTCTACATCGCCGGCCTGTCGGCGGGCGCTGCCGCGGCGGTGAACATCGCCCGGGTCTATCCCGACCTCTACGCCGCGGTGGGCATCCATTCCGGCCTCGCGGCGGGCTGCGCCCGCGACGTCTCGACCGCGCTCACGGTGATGCGCCTCGGCCCCGTGGCCACCGCCGACGGCGCGGTCTCCACGGTGCGGGTGCCCACCATCGTGTTCCACGGGGAGAGCGACGGCACGGTCAATCCCCGCAACGGCGAGCAGGCCCTGGCCCAGGCCGGCATCGACGGGCTGACGCCCGAGGCGGCGGAGGCGGTGAGCCCGGGCGGCCTGTCCTACACCCGCACCCGCTACGCCGACGCGGACGGCCGGGTCGCGGTGGAGAGCTGGATCGTGCGCGGCCTCGGCCATGCCTGGTCCGGCGGCAGTCCGGCCGGGAGCTACACCGATCCGCGCGGACCCGACGCCACGCGGGCGATGCTCGACTTCTTCCGGGCGAACCCCCTGGCGGCGGGCCGGGCCTGAGCGTCCGGCGGCTCAGCCCACCGCGACGTTGTCGATGAGGCGCGTGGCCCCGAGATAGGCCGCCGCCAGCACCCGGGCCGGCCGGGTCGCGCGCGTCACCGGCGCCAGCGTCTCGGCATCGCGGACCTCGAGATACTGCACCGGCGCGAAGCCCGCCGCCGCCAGGGCGGCCCGGCCCCGCGCGACCAGGGGACCGGCATCCGCGCCGGCCGCGAGCCCGGCGGCGATCTCGGACAGGACGGCGTGGAGGCGCGGCGCGCGCGCGCGCTCGTCGGGGGCGAGGTAGCGGTTGCGCGAGGACAGCGCCAGGCCGTCCGCTTCCCGCAGGGTCGGCACCCCCTGGATCTCGACGGGCAGGTCGAGGTCGCGCACGGCACGGCGGATCACCAGGAGCTGCTGGTAGTCCTTCTCGCCGAACAGGGCGCAGTCGGGCTGGACCTGGTTGAGGAGCTTGGTCACCACCGTGGCGACGCCCGAGAAGTGGCCCGGCCGATAGGCGCCGCACAGGCCCTCGGTGAGGTCCCCCACCTCGATCCGGGTCGAGAAATGCTCGGGATACATGCCGGAGACCTCCGGCAGGTAGGCGGCGTCGACGCGTGCCTCCGCCAGCCGGGCGAGGTCGGCCTCGGTGTCGCGGGGATAGCGCGAGAAATCCTCGTTCGGGCCGAACTGGGTCGGATTGACGAAGATGCTCGCCACCACGCGCCGGCCGAGGCTGCGCGCCCGCGCCATCAGGGCGAGGTGGCCGGCATGGAGCGCACCCATCGTCGGCACAAGCACCACCCGCTCGCCGGCCCCGCGCCAGGCGGCGACCTCGGCGCGCAGGGGACCGACGGCCGTGAACCGGAGCGGGGAAGCGGGATCGGACATCGGTGGATCGTCCTCGGCAGGGCCTCGGGGCGGGAATCGCGCCTCGGGCGCGAGACCTAATCGCACCGCCGTCCGGAGGCCAGACGCCTCAGGGACAATAGGGCCGCAGGGGCCGGCCATAGGGATCGTCGACCCCGAGGGGTGGGGTGAAGCCGTAATAGCTCGGCTTGCCGAGGCCGTAGGCCGAGCCGACATAGCTCGGGTCGCCGAGCGCATCGGTGGGGATGGGAACCCGCCGGGGAATGCATCCGGCCAGCTGCCGGCGCAGCACCGGCGGGCGACGAACCGCCCCGCCCTCCTCGTCCGCCCGGGGGAAGTAGCGCGGCAGGCCCTCGGGCTCCGGGGCATACCCGTCCGCCGCGCGGCCGGGCGTCCGGAAGGTGAGGCCGCCGAAATCCGCCGCCTCGGCAGGGATTGCCGCCAGCCCGGCCAGGAGCACCAGCCCGCACAGGAGCGCCAGCACCGGCCCGCCCCGTCTGATCGCCACACAGCCACGCCGCATCGGGTCCACTCCTCGCGGGACGACGGTGGCAGGCAGGCGTGAACCGAGTGTTAACCATAGGCCGCCGCGATGACCCGACCGATCGCCGCATGGGCCGCGTCGCGGGCCTCGCTCGCGGCGTCCGATCCCGTCAGGTAGACGGCCGCCGCCAGGGGTGCCCGGGCCGGCGGACGCAGGAGCGCCACCACGTTGGCGGTGCCGTTCGCCCCGCTGCCGGTCTTGTCGCCGACTCCCCACGCCGCGGGAAGCCCCGCCCGCAGGCGCTTCGTCCCGGTGCGGGAGGCCGTCATCCAGCCCTCGAGCCGGGCACGGCCCGCCTCCGTCAGCGACGGCCCGAGCAGGATCTTTCCGACGGTGGCCGCCATCGCGGCCGGCCGGGTGGTGTCGCGGGGATCGCCGGGCACGGCCGAATTCAGGTCGGGCTCGGTCCGGTCGAGGCGGGTCACCGGGTCGCCGAGGCTCCGGCACCAGGCGGTCAGGGCCGCGGGTCCGCCGAGGGCGCCGAGCAGGAGATTGGCGGCGGTGTTGTCGCTCCAGACCATCGCGGCCGCGCACAGGGCCTCCACGGACATCGCCCCGGCCTCCGGGCCGCCCGCCCTGAGAGCGCCCCCGGTGACGGGAGCGTAGCTGTCGAGGTCGGCCGCGCCGTAGGCGAGGCGCCGGTCCAGGCGCTCGTGGCCGGCCTCGACCCGGGCCAGGATCGCGGCGGCGAGGAGGAGCTTGAAGGTGCTGCACATCGGGAAGGTGGCCTCGGCGTCGTGCAGGAGGGCGGGGCCGCCGCCCAGGTCGAGCACCGCGATCCCGGCCCGGCCGCCGAGATCCCCGGCGATCCGCGCCAACGCCGCCTCGGCCTCGGCGAACCGCCCGGCCCGCCCTCGATCCGGCCCGCCCTGCGCCGGTCCCGGCTGGGTCAGCGCCGCGCCCGGCTGGAGCACCGGCAAGAGCACTGGCAAGAGGGCGCTCGCTCCGAGGAGTGTCCGTCGCGTCAGGCTCATGGTGTTCCGGCGTGTCGGGGCGGGGTTCAGCCTGCGGCCCGCGCCCGGCCGTCGAGGGGGGCAAGGCGCGCGGGCGCGTCCGTCGCCGTCGCGGGTGTGGCGACGGGGCGTCCCAGGACGCGGGCGAGGCCGGGCAGGTCGGGTCCGGCCGCGTTGCCGGGCCCGTAGAGATGGGCGTCGAGGGCGTCGAGGCCCGCGGCGATCTCGGGGTCGGCCCGCCAGGCGCGGGCGAGGTCCGGCCGTTCCAGGAGGACGGGATCGAGCCGGGCCCGGAAGGCGCGCGCATCCCGGGCCGAGGCGGCCCGGCCCAGCGCCCGGCGCGTCCGCCCGTCGAGGCGCCGGCGTCCCGTACGGGCGCCGGTGCCGAAACCCAGCAGGGCGAGGCCGAGGCCGAAGGCGCCCAGGGCCGCCGTCGCCACCACCAGGGGGGAGGCGGGCAGGACGGGTTTCGCCTCGTCGTCCCGGTCGGGCAGTCCGCCGCCGATCTGGCGGGCCGGGATCTCGGCCTCGCGCAGGGTGCGCGAGACGGTGTCGAACCACGGGATGACGATCGCGTCGAGGGGAATGATCTCCTCGATCGCCGGGCGCACGTCCCACTGATAGGTCACGCGGGCCACGGGTCCGGCGGGGGTGATCAGAGTCTCGCGGGTCACCGGCCCGGCGAAGGTGAGGATGCCGCGCGTGCGCATCACCGGGCGGGGCGGCAGCCCCTCGGCGACCATGCCCTGCGCCTCCAGGGTGACGATGCGCCGGGTGGTCTCGCCGAGTTTCACCGTCTCGGGATCGGGGCTCCAGGAATCCGTGATCGTGACGTCCTTGGCCGGCAGCCACCAGGGCTCCTTGGCGTCGGGGCCGCCCACCGGCTTCGTCCAGGTGGCGACGGGCAGGGTCACCGGGGCCGAGGGCACGTCGACGACGACCCGCTTGCCGCCGTCGTTGACGGTGAGGCGGTGCAGGAACGGATCGATGGTGAAGTCGCCCGGATGGTGCGGGAAGACCGCCACCACCCGGTCGAAGGCGATCGCCACCTGCCCGTCGGGCAGGCGGGTCTTCGACCAGGCGTCGCGGCCGAGCTGCGTCCAGCTGAAATTGGCCAGCGACGGCTGGATCACCTCCTCCAGCAGGATCGGCTGGCGGTAGACCCCGTGGATGCGCAGCAGCACCATCTCGCGGGAGAACGGATCGGCGTTGCCGTTGCGCTCCGGGGTCACCGTGAGGGTGAGGTCGCCGGGGCCGATTTCGGCCCGGGCGGGGAGGGGCGCGAGGCACGTGAGGATCAGGGCGAGACACGCCGTAAAACCTCTCTCCCGCGAGGGGGAGCGGGGGGGCTGCATCACACTCACCATGGGTTGCTTCCCCCCGGCACCGCCGTGCCGGCCTCGATGCGGGCGGCCTGCTCCGCCTTCAGGCGCAGCTTGAGATAGCGTCCGGGATCGTCCGGCAGGGTCTGCAGCCAGAGGCGGTCGGGGCGGATCTCGTGGGCCTCGAAGCTCTTGGTCACCCGGCGCACCTCCCGCTCGGGGGCGGCCGCGACCATGGCCGAGCCCGCCCCCGTGCGGCCGCGCCCGGCCGCGTCGCTGGCCGAGCCGCGGGCTTCGCCCTTGCCGGAATCCAGCGAGACCTGCTCGGCCTTGCCGCGCCGGGCGACCTTGCTGTTGCCCGGCGTCGAGGAGGTGGTGCCGCCCTCCTTGTTGCCGGCCAGGCCCTCGCCGCTGGAGGTGGCCTGGGTGTCGTCGTTGGGGTCCTGGTTCGAGGTCTTGTTGTAGCGCGCGCCCACGGTGGCGGTGGCGTTGGCCACGCCGCCGCCCTTGCCGGGATCGCCGGCGCCCTCGTCCACGAGGCGGGCGATCAGCGAGCGGTTGGCCTGCGCGTCGGCATCGCGCGGATTGTACTGCAGGGCGGCGTCGTAGGCGTCCAGCGCCCCCTGCAGGTCGCCGGATCTCGCGAGCGCGTTGCCGAGGTTGTAGGCGTTGCGCCGGCCGCCGTTGCGGAACAGGGCGGCGGCTTCCGTGTAGCGCCCGGCCTGGTAGAGGGCCGGGCCGCGCCAGGCCGGATCGTCCAGCACCCAGGCGGCGGCCCCGGGCAGGCCGGCCCCCATCAGGGCGCGGCCGAGGCCGGTGCGCGGCTGCGCGGTGGCGGTGAGGCCGAGGATGCCGGCACCCGCGAGCCCGAGGGCGGCCAGACGCGCCCAGCGGGTCCAGTCGCGGGGGAGGGCCGGCAGGCGGTCGGAGAGGACACCGAGGGCCATCAGGCGCTCCTGCGGAACAGGACGAGGGCCGGCAGCAGGGCCAGCAGCACGAGCCAGCGCCCGAGATCGGCGAAGGCCAGCACGGTGTAGCCCCCGGCGGCGAGGTGCTGGGCGGTGCTGGCGCCCACCGCGTCGAGGACCGGGGCGGGGCTGTCGAGGAGGGCGAAGCGGCCCGCGCCCGCATCGGCCAAGCGCTCGAGGGCGCCCCGGTCGGGCTTGGGCGAACCCGCCGGCAGGCCGGGACCGGCCGGCACGAACAGCCCGTGCAGGTGCCAGCCCTTGGCCCGGATCGCCGTGGCCTCGCGCAGGGCCGCGTCGCCGATGCCGTCGCCGTCGGTGAGGAGGACCACGTCGCCCGCGATCACCCCGGCCTCCTCCAGGGTGCGGCGGGCGAGCGCGAGGCCGCGCTCGGGATGGGTGCCCCGGTCCGGCACGGTGTCGCCGTCGAGGGCGAACAGGGTCGAGGCGAGGGCGTCCCGGTCGGTGGTGGGCGGGGCGGCGAGGTAACTGTCCCCGGCATAGACCACCACGGCGACGCTGCGGGTGCCCGCGGCCTCGGCCACCGCCTGCGCGACCTGGCGCACGTCCTTGAGATGGCCGCCCTCCGCGATGGAGCGCGACAGGTCGCATACCACCACGGTCGCGTCGAGGTTGCGGAAGGTGGCGGCGTCCGGGCGCTCCACCGCCGGGCCGGTGAGGGCCAGGGCGACGAGCCCGGCCGCGATCGCCGCGGCGAGGTTCGCCTGCCGGCGCCCGCCGAGCACCGCCCCGCGCCGGGCGAGCAGCGCCATCAGGCCGGGATCGACGGCCCGGGTCCAGTCGCCGAGGGGGGCCGAGCGCCAGGCGGCGCGCAGCGCCAGGGCGGCCACGAGGGGGATCGCCGCCAGCCACCAGGGCCGCAGGACGGCGAGGGTGTCGAGGAGGTTCATGCGGTCCGCCGCGACGCGAGGAGGCCGGCCGCGGCCAGGAAGGCGAGGGCGGCGGGCCAGGGCCAGAGGTCCTTGCGCAGGGGCACCGGCGGCGCCTTGGCGCGGCCGCCCTCGATCGCGTCGATGGCCTCCGCCATGGCGATGAGGTCGTCGGTGGTCTTCACGCGAAACATCCGGCCGCCGGTGAGGTCCGCGATGTCCCGCAGGGTCTCGGTGTCGACGACGTCCTGCTCGCCCTCGGCGTTGGAGAGGTCGCGGGGCCCCAGCGCGATGGTGTGGACGCGCACGCCGAGCTCCTTGGCGAGCCCGGCCACGTCCCGGGGGGTGGTCTGGCCGGCATTGTTGGCGCCGTCGGTCATCAGGATCACCACCTTGGCGGTGGTGGGCGGCGCGCCCTCGGCCTCCGGCCCCGCCGGGGTCAGGCGCTTGAGGGCGAGGCCGAGGCCGTCGCCGATGCCGGTGGAGCGGCCGACGAGGCCGATGGTCGCCTCGTCGAGGGCGCGGGCGACGGTGGCGGTGTCGAAGCTCGGGCTCGCGGCCACGTAGGATTCGTTGGCGAAGATGACGAGGCCGATGCGGTCGCCGGCCCGGCGGCGGATGAAGTCGGTGCCGACCCGCTTGACCGCGGCGAGCCGGGTCACGGTCTGGCCGTCGAGGGCGAAGTCGCGCCGCTCCATCGAGCCCGAGAGGTCCATCACCAGCATGATCTCGCGGCCCGAGGCCGGCAGGGCCGTGGCCGGCAGAACGAGGCGCGGCCCCGCCAGCGCGACCACCAGGGCCGCCCACAGGGTCCAGACCAGGACGGCGCGGCCGCGCCCGCGCGCCGCCACGCTGTCGCCCCGGGCGGCCTCGGCCACCAGGGAGGGCGGCACCCGCAGGGCGCCGCTCGCCCCGACCCGCTCGGGCGGCATCAGTCGGGCCGCCAGGAGCGGCAGGGGCAGCAGCAGCAGGGCATAGGGGCTCGCGAGGTCGAAGGCCGAGGCCAGGGCGGTGAGCCAGTGCGGCCAAAATCCCGTCAGCATGGCTCAGGCCCCGATCCGGGCGAACAGCCGCGCCAGCTCGGCCTCCACCGGGCCGGGCTCGGCCGCGTCGCGCCGGTAGAGGCCCTCGGCGAAGATCCGGCCCGCGCCGGCGCTGAAGAAGGTCGTGGCGAAGAGCCGGTCGAGGGTGGCGGCCCAGGCTGTCCCCTGGGCATCCGCCGCGGCGTCGCCCTGGAGGGTGCGGGCGAGGCGGCGCAGGAGCTGCGCCTGCGCCACCCGGCGGTGCTCCGGCGGCAGGGCGTTGGCGGCGGCGAGATCGGCCAGGGCCGCGCGCCGGACGGAGCCGCGCCGGCGCGCCCGCAGCCAGCGCAGCAGGCCGAGGACCAGGGCCGCGGTGAAGCCCAGCGCGATGGCGAGCATCACGGCGCCCTGCGCCCCGCCCGTCTCGGCGGGCAGGTGCAGGCCGCGCAGCTGGTCGAGGCCGGCCGGGGCGTCGGGCGTCACCGGGCCACTCCCTGGCGACTTGGTCCCCGAGTGCTCGGTCCCCGAGAGCTTGGTGCCTGAGTGTTTGGCGCCCTACAGCATCGCATCGAGGCGCTCCATCAGCGGCGCGTAGGCCTCCGGACCGGCCTCGACGTCGAGACGCAGGCCCGCGATGCCGCGCTGGGCATAGGCGACGAGGCGGGCATCGGTGCCCGGGGAGGCCCGGTCGGCCCGGCTCGCCTGCACGGTGCCACGCCGGCCGTCCGGCGTGGCGAAGGGGTAGAAGCCCGGCGGCCGGGCGCGCTCGAAGGCGTCGCTGACGAGGACGAGGCGGATCGACAGGCGCTCGGCCATGATCGTCAGGAGGGGGTCGAAATCCTCCCCCGGCGCGTCGAGGGCGCTGCCGATGACGAGGTGGCCGCCCGAGGGCAGCAGGCTCTGGGCGAGCGTCAGGGCGGGTGCGAGGGGCGGGTCCGCGCGCGTGTCGTCGGCCAGGGCCCGGGCATGGGCCAGTGCCAGGGCGCCCGTGAGGGCGGTCATCGCCCGCTCGCCGCCGGCCGGGCGCACCACCACGGGCTCGCCGGCCCCCGCCGCCACGAGGCCGATGCGGCCGCCGTCGCCGACGATGCGCCAGCCGAGCAGGACCAGGGCCTCGGCCGCCGCCACCGAGCGCAGGGCGCGCCGGGTGCCGAACAGCATCGAGGGCCGGACATCGGCCAGCAGCACCACGGCCCGGTCGCGCTCGTCGTGGTGGGTGCGCACGTGCAGGATGCCGGTGCGGGCGGTGGCGTTGCGGTCGATGTGCCGGCGGTCGTCGCCCTCGGACCAGAGGCGCACGTCGTCCGGCTCGGAGCCGCGCCCGCGCCGCCGGGTCACGATCCCGCCGGGCAGGCCCGCCAGCGTCCGGGTGGCCGGGCCGGAGCCGCGCCGGGCGAGGTGGCGCAGGCCCATCAGCGCCTCGCCGGAGAGGTGGATGCCCGGCGCCATCAGCGGGTCGGTGTCCGGCAAGGGGGTTGAGGCTGGGGCTTGGGCCGGGCTCGGCACGGTCATGGTCGCGCTCAGAGCGCCCGCACCCGCTGGACGAGGCCGCGGATGATGCCCCTCGCCGTCTGGCCCTCGGCGGCGGCGCGCCAGGTCAGGCCGATGCGGTGGGCGAGCGCGTCCGGGGCGAGCTCCGCCACGTCCTCGGGGATGACGTGGTCGCGGCCGCGCAGGTAGGCCCGCGCCTTGCCGGCCACCATCAGCGCCAGGGTGCCGCGCGGCGAGGCCGGGTGCTCGATGGCGGCGCGCAGATCCGGGGCCGCCGCGTCGGTGCGGGTGCCGGCCACCAGCCGCACGAGATAATCCTTCAGCGCCGGGGAGACGTAGACGTTGAGGGCGGCCTCGCGGGCGGCGCGGATCTCCGCCACGGAGAGCCGCACCGGCATCGCCTCGGCGTGGTGGTTCAGCTCGCCCTCCACGAGGTCGAGGATGCGGCGCTCGGCGGCCTCGTCGGGCATCTCCACCAGGACGTGGAGGAGGAAGCGGTCGAGCTGCGCCTCCGGCAGCGGGAAGGTGCCGGCGTGCTCGATCGGGTTCTGGGTCGCCACCACCATGAACGGGTCGGGCAGGGCATGGGTGTGGCCCGAGACCGTGATCTGGCCCTCGGCCATGGCCTCGAGCAGGGCCGACTGCACCTTCGGCGGGGCGCGGTTCACCTCGTCGACGAGGACGAGGGAGTGGAACAGGGGGCCGGGCAGGAACTCGAAGTCGCCGGCATCCTGGCGCCACACGGTGGTGCCGGTGAGGTCGGCGGGCATCAGGTCCGGGGTGCACTGGATGCGGGCGAAGCTGCCGTCGAGCCCGTCCGACAGGCGCTTGACCGCCCGGGTCTTGGCGAGGCCGGGCGCGCCCTCGATGAGGAGGTGGCCGCCGGTGAGGAGTCCGATGAGGAGGCGCTCGACCATGGCGTCGGCGCCGATGAGCCCGTGCAGAAGGCCGTCGCGAAGCGCGAGGATGCGTGCCCGCAGGGCGGCGTCCACGGGCGGGGCGCCGGGTGCCGGCCGTTCGGCGAGGGCCGCGCCGCTCATGCGGACGGGCTCGCGCCGGCCGGACGGAGCGCCCGGATCGTCGATGGAGCAGGAACGGTGGGCCGGTCCATGCGCGTCTCCTCGGTGACATTTTTATGGTGCGGATTCTTGAGCGATCCGCAGCCTTCGGGTGTGCCCGCTGCGGAGGCCGGGCGTCAATCCCGGCCCCGCATCCGCGAGGCCGCAGGGCGCGCGCCGGGGCGCCCTGTGCGGACACGACTTCGCGGGTGGACCGGAGCCGGGACTCCGGTCCGGCTCAGAGCTTCTTCGACATCGGGGCCCCGCCATGGCCGGCCATGCCGTCGCAGCAGCAGGCGGCCTTCCTGGTCCGGGACGGTTTCATGGCGCCCGCCCGCATGTCCATCTTGGCCTTGCCGCACATCGTGGCGCCGCCACCTCCACAGCACCCGGCGGCCTGGGCGGGAACGAGGCTGGCCAGGGCGAGGCCGGCGGCCAGGGCGAGGGCGGTCAAACATGTCTGCATCGGGAAAAGTCCTGCTGAGGCGGGAGGATGTGGCAGATCTAGTCGGAAAACCGCCCGCTTCCAGCCGAAACGCCCTCGTTTGCGATCGCGAACCGGCGCCCGGCCCCGCGCGTTCCCCCGGCCCCTGCCGGAGGCGCCCCCGTGACCACCGATCTCTTCCCCGATTTCGCAGCCCGCTGGATCGACATTCCGGCCGGGCGCTTCTTCGCCCGCATCGGCGGGCCGGAGGACGGGATGCCGCTGCTCCTCCTCCACGGCTTCCCGCAGAGCCATGCCTGCTGGCACCGGATCGCGCCGGCCCTGGCCGAGCGCCACCGGGTGATCTGCCTCGACCTCAAGGGCTACGGCTGGTCGGCCGCGCCGGAGGGCGACCCGCGCCACGAGGCCTATGCCAAGCGCACGCTGGCGGCCGAGGTGGTGGCGCTGATGGAATCGCTGGGCCACGTCCACTTCGCCCTCGTCGGGCACGACCGGGGCGCCCGCATCGGCTACCGCCTCGCCCTCGACGAGCCGGGACGGATCGCCCGGCTGGCCCTGCTCGACATCCTGCCGACCCTGGTCCAGTGGGAGCGGATCGAGGCGAACCCGCGCAAGCCCTCGCACTGGCACTTCCTGGCCGAGGCCGCGCCGGGGCCCGAGCAGGCCATCGGCCGGAATGCGGATTCCTATTTCGAGGGCCTCCTGCGCGACTGGAGCGGGGACACGTCCCTCGACGCCTTCGCGCCCGCCGCCCTGCATCTCTACCGGCAGGCCTGGGCCGTGCCCGAGCGCATCCACGCCTTCTGCGAGGATTACCGGGCGGGGGCCACCCGCGACCGCGAGGCCGACCTCGCGGACCTCGCCGCCGGGCGTCACATCGCCTGCCCGACCCTGATCCTCACCGGGGACAGCTACCTCGACCGCAGCGCGGAGACGCCGCTCGCCGCCTGGCAGCGCACCTTCGCGCCGAAGGCCGTGGCCGCCGAGGTCACGTCCGGCCATTTCCTGGCCGAGGAGAACCCCGACGCGACCCTGGCGGCCCTGCGGGCCTTCCTGGGGTGAGGGCCGCCTGCCGGGAGAGTCCCAGGGTTGACGCCCCGGACGGTTGGCGGGATGGAGAACCCGACCCTTCAGACGGATGCGCGGCCCTTCCCGGAGGCGGGACGGGACCGCGGCCGCCGCCCGCACGAGAGCGAACCCCGCGCATGACGACCTCCTTCCTGCCGATCGACCGCGCCGTGATCGCCCGCGAGGCGGCCAAGATGCTGCTCGAGATCAAGGCGGTGCACTTCTACCAGGACACGCCCTTCACCTTCACCTCCGGCTGGGCGAGCCCGGTCTACATCGACTGCCGCAAGATCATCTCCTATCCGCGCCTGCGCTCGACGCTCAACGACTTCGCCGCCGCCACCATCGTGCGCGACATCGGCTACGAGTCGATCACCCATGTGGCCGGCGGCGAGACCGCGGGCATCCCCTTCGCGGCCTGGATCTCCGACCGGCTGATGCTGCCGATGCAGTACGTGCGCAAGAAGGCCAAGGGTTTCGGCCGCAACGCCCAGATCGAGGGCGAGGTGGTGGAGGGCGCCCGGACCCTGCTGGTGGAGGACCTGGCCACCGACGGGCGCAGCAAGGCGCTGTTCTGCAAGGCCCTGCGCGATGCAGGCGCCCAGGTCGACCACTGCTTCGTGATGTTCTTCTACGACATCTTCCCCAATAGCCGCGAACTCATGGCCGACCTCGGCATCCAGCTCCACTACCTGACCACCTGGTGGGACGTGCTCAGCGTCGCCAAGGAGAGCGGCCATTTCGACCCGAAGGTCCTGGCCGAGGTCGAGAGCTTCTTGCACGAGCCCGCCCGCTGGTCGGCGGCGCATGGCGGCATCTCCGATTACCCGCAGGCCTGATCCGGCTCGCACCGTCATGGTCCCGTCACGGGACGGCGTCAGGGCAGGACGATGAGTTCCTTCCTGTCCGGGCCGTGGCCCGAGGCCGTCAATTCGGCGATCAGCCTCCTCGTCGCCTTCGGGCTCGGCACCCTGATCGGGGCCGAGCGCCAGTACCGCCAGCGCACGGCGGGCCTGCGCACCAACGTCCTGGTGGCTGTGGGCGCGGCCGCCTTCGTCGACCTCGGCATGCGGCTGGAAGGCTCCCGCGGGGCGGTGAGCACCGTGGCCTACGTGATCTCGGGCGTCGGCTTCCTCGGCGCCGGCGTGATCATGAAGGAGGGCATGAACGTCCGCGGCCTCAACACCGCCGCGACCCTCTGGTGCTCGGCCGCCGTCGGCGCCTTCGCGGGGGCCGACTTCCCCCTGGAGGCGGCCTTCGTCACGGCGGCCGTGCTCGCGGGCAACACCCTGCTGCGGCCGCTCGTCAACGCCATCAACCGCGCGCCCATCGACGAGAGCCAGACCGAGGCGACCTACGAGGTCCAGGTGACGGCGCGGGCGGAGGGCGCCGGCCCCGCCCGCGACCTCCTGGTCGAGCGCCTGGAGGCGGCGCAGTACCCCGTCGGCGGCATCGAGGTGGTGGAGCGGGGCGAGGACACCGTCGAGGTGGTGGCGACCCTGGTGGCGACGGCCGTGGCCGGGGCCGAACTCGACGCCGTGGTGGCGGGCTTGGCCCGCATGCCCGGCATCGAGCACGCGACCTGGTCGGTGCAGACGGCGGATTGAGGCCTGTACGGGTGCGCCCGCGCACTTCGGCGCGGGCGGCCCGGATTGCCGGACGCGCTCCTCCGTCCAACCTCCCCCGCGAGGGACGGGCGGCGCTGCCCCCGGGCGGCCGGCCCCTCCGCGAACCAGGGACACCGACCACCATGACATCCCAGAAGAACGCCCTCATCGTCGGGGCCTCGCGCGGCCTCGGGCTCGGCCTCGTCGAGACCTTCCTGCAACGCGGCTGGCGGGTGACCGCGACCCAGCGCTCGGCCTCCCCCGGCCTCGCCGCGCTGGCCTCCGACGCCCTCACGGTCGAGACGGCCGACATCGACGACGATCGCGCGGTGTCCGCCCTGCACGACCGCCTGGCGGGCCGGAGCTTCGACCTGATCTTCGTGGTGGCGGGGGTGGCGACGCAGGCTCACGAGCCGCTCCACCGGGTGCCGCGCGCGGTCGCCGCCCAGGTCTATCTGACCAACGCGGTGAGCCCGGTGCGCTTCGCCGAGGCCTTCCTCGACCGGCTCGCGCCGAACGGCCTCGTCGCCTTCATGAGCTCGATCCTCGGCAGCGTCGGCCTCAACGAATCCGGCGGCTGGGAGACTTACCGGGCGAGCAAGGCCGCCCTCAATACCCTGGTGCGCAGCTTCGAGATCCGCCACCGCGAGGCGGGCCTGGGCGTCCTGCTGCTGCATCCGGGCTGGGTCCGCACCGAGATGGGCGGGGCCGAGGCCGATCTCGACGTCGCCACCAGCGTCACCGGCATGGCCGACGTGATCACGGCCCAGCTCGGACGGACCGGCACGGCCTATCTCGACTACACCGGCAAGACCCTGGACTGGTAGCGAGCCGGCTCCGCGGTCAGGGGCGCCCGATCGGCGGGCGCCCGCGCCGCTCGACCACCACCGGCGGCCGGGTCCGACGCTCGACGATCACCGTGCGCGGCGCCCGGCTCGGGCTGGCGGCGGTGAGGATGCGCTCGGGCATCCGCTCGGGTCTGGCCTGCGATTCGGCCCTGGCTTTGGCGGCGGCGGCGACGACGTGCTCGCGGACCGCCTCCGCCGGCAGGCCCATGAGGCCGGCGGCGATCTCCACCTGCTGCTCGATGTCGTCGGCGAGGTCCTGGGCCGCGGCGACGGCCTCGGGGATGGTCGGCGGCTCGCGCCGCACGCGGATCGGCGGGAGATCCTGGAAGGATTTCGAGGTCTTCTTCACGGCGCGACTCGCTGGGGGCATCTCCGGAGCATAAGCCCGATCGGGCGGTTTGTGCAGTGCACACCTTCGCGGACGACCTGCGCGTCGGGCGCATCGCGGCGCCGTGATGGATTTTCGATCAGCGCCTCTGGACCGCCCCGTGGGGCCTGCACGGACGGTCGGCGCCCTGCCGGAGGATTGGGCAGGTCCGGGCGTCGAAATGCCGCGCTCGTCGTCGGCCCCTCCGGCCTGTTGCGATGCGGGCGCCGAGGGCGGATAGTCGCGTTCATGCAGGCTGTCCCGTTCGATCTCTCCGATCCCCGTCTCGTTCCGGCCCGGCCCGAGATCGCCGATGCCCGCCTGCGCGGCCGGGTCCAGGCCGAGCGCTTCGTCGTGGGCGAGCCGCGCAGCGTCGTGGTGCCCTCCGCCCCCTTGCGCCGCACGCCCCGCTTCGATGCCGGCCTCGAGACCGAGGCGGTGATGGGCGACGCGGTGACCGCCTACGGCGCCGAGGAGGGCTTCGCCTTCGTCCAGTTCGCCCATGACGGCTATGTCGGCTACCTGCCCGAGGCGGCCCTCGGCCTCGCCGAAGCGCCGACCCACCGCGTCACCGCCCTGCGCAGCTTCCTCTACCCGGGCCCCGACCTGAAGCAGCCCGCCAGCGGCTGGCTGACCCTGGGGGCCCGTCCCCGCGTCACGGAGAGCCGGGGCGACTATCTGCGCCTCGCCGGCGGCGCCTACGTCTTCGCCGGCCACTGCGCGCCCCTCGACGCGGTCGAGCCCGACTACGCCGCCACCGCCGAGCGCCTCGTCGGGACGCCCTATCTCTGGGGCGGGCGCACCAGCCTCGGCCTCGACTGCTCCGGCCTCCTCCAGCTCTGCCTCGCGCAGGCCGGGATCGCGGCGCCGCGGGATGCCGACCAGCAGGAGCGCGGCCTCGGCGAGGCCTTGCCCCTGGACTTCGACGGGCTGCGGCGCGGCGATGTCGTGTTCTGGCGCGGCCATGTCGGGCTGATGCTGGACGCCACCCGCCTCATCCACGCCAACGGCCACCACATGGCGGTGGCGGTGGAGCCCCTCGCCGAGGCCGCCGCGCGCATCCGCGAGACGAGCTACGGCCCGGTGACGTCGCTCCGGCGGCTCAGGCCTTCAGCCGCATCTTGATCCGGTAGACCAGCCCGTCGCGGACGTCGCGGTAGGCGTCGAGGCGCTGCTCGCGGGTGCCGTCCTGGATGATGGTCGGGTCGGGGGTCGGCCAGTACTCGACCTCGACCGCGTTGGTGCGGGTCAGCTCCAGGGCGGCGTGGTGGGCCTCCGGCGCCAGGGTGACGATGAGGTCGAAATTCAGGCCCTCCCACTCCTCGAGCTGGGCGAGGGTGCGCGGCTTGTGGCGCGTCGCGTCGATGCCGATCTCGTCCAGCGCCGCCACCATGAACGGGTCGGCCGGCTCGCCGGAGCGCACCCCGGCCGACTGCACGTAGATCGACTTGCCGAAGTAGTGGCGCGCGATGGCCTCCGCCGCGAGCGAGCGCACGGCGTTGAAGTTGCACATGAACAGGGCCGACTGCACGCGCGTCTTCTTCGGGCCGGTCGCGTCCGCCATCCGGTCGTCTCAGCCTCGCACTTCCAGAGGGGGCGCCGCTCTAAGCCTTCCAGTGCAAGGCGAAGACCAGGGTGAAGAGGCGCCGCGCGGTGTCGTGGTCGAGGTCGACCTTGCCCTCGAGGCGCTGGCGCAGCAGGTCGGAGGCCTCGTTGTGCAGGCCGCGCCGGCCCATGTCGATCGCCTCGATCTGGGTCGGCGAGGCGGTGCGGATGGCGTTGTAGTAGCTCTCGCAGATCATCTCGTAGTCGCGGATCACCCGGCGGAACGGGGTCAGCGACAGGAGGTGGGTCATCACCGGCTCGCCGTCCTCGCGCTTGATCACGAGGGCGAGCTTGCTCTCCACGAGCCCGAGGGTGAGGGCGTAGGGGCCCTCGCGGCCGGGAACCGTGAAGCTGTTGTCCTCGAGGATGTCGAAGATCGCGATGGCGCGCTCGTGTTCCTGGTCCGGGTTGCCCCGCCCGATCGACTCCTCGTCGAGGGTCACCGCCACGAGGCGATGGGGCGATCTGGGCTCGCTCGGTTTGGCCGCGCCGGACATCAGGCCCTCACAGGTTGAGGCGGATCGCCACCGAGCGGGCGTGGCCCTCCAGGCCCTCCGACCGTCCGAGCGCGATGGCCGAGGGGCCCAGCGCCCGGAGGGCCGCCGGGTCGCAGCGCAGGATCGTGGTGCGCTTCATGAAGTCGAGGACGCCGAGCCCGGAGGAGAACCGCGCCGAGCGGGCGGTGGGCAGGACGTGGTTGGGGCCGCCGACATAGTCGCCGATGGCCTCCGGCGTGTGCGCGCCGAGGAAGATCGCCCCCGCGTTGCGCACCTTGGCCGCCAGCGCCTCGGCGTCGGCGGTCTCGATCTCCAGGTGCTCCGGGGCGAGGCGGTCGACGAGGGGCACCGCCTCGTCGAAGTCGCGCACCACCACGATCGCGCCGTAGTCGCGCCAGCTCGCCCGGGCGATCTCGACCCGGGGCAGGGTGGTGAGCGCCCGCTCCACCGCCGCGGCGACGTTGTCGGCCAGGGCCTCGGACTCGGTGATCAGGATCGACTGGGCCGCGGAATCGTGCTCGGCCTGGGCCAGGAGGTCGGCCGCCACCCAGTCGGGATTGGCATGCGCGTCGGCCAGGATCAGCACCTCGGAGGGGCCGGCGATCATGTCGATGCCGACCTGCCCGAACACCCGGCGCTTGGCCGCCGCCACCCAGGCATTGCCGGGGCCGACGATCTTGGCCACCGGCGCAATCGTGTCGGTGCCGTAGGCGAGCGCGGCCACCGCCTGGGCGCCGCCGACCCGGTAGACCTCGTCGACGCCGGCGAGCTGCGCGGCGGCGAGGACCAGCGGGTTCACGGTGCCCTCCGGCATCGGCGCCACCATGACGACCCGGGGCACCCCGGCGACGCGGGCCGGGATCGCGTTCATCAGCACCGAGGAGGGATAGCTCGCGGTGCCGCCGGGGACGTAGAGGCCGACGGATTCGAGCGCCGTCCAGCGCCAGCCGGCGGTGACGCCCAGGCTGTCGGTGGCCATGTGGTCGCCGGGCACCTGGGCGGCGTGGAACGCCTCGATGCGCTGGGCCGCGAAGCGCAGGGCCTCCAGGGCGTCCGCCGGACAGGCCGCGACGGCGGCCTCGATCTCGGCCGGGGTCACCCGCAGCGAGTCGACGGTGAAATCCTCGCCGAACCGGTCGAAGCGGCGGGTGTAGTCGACCAGAGCCGCGTCGCCGCCCGCGACCACGCCGGCGATGATGCCGCGCACGGTCTCGTCGACATCCTCCGAGATCTCGCGCTTGACGCTGAGCAGGCGCGCGAAGGCGGCGGCGAAGTCCGCGTCGCGGGAATCGAGGCGGACCATCAGGCGTTTCCCTTTGGGGCGTTTTCCCCTGCGGCGTTGCCCGCGATCGCGGCGCGGCCGGCGGCCGCGGCCTCGTGGTCGGGCCGCCCCTCCACCTCCCAGACCGGCCCCAGATCCTTGAGCTGCACCTCGATGCATTCGAGGTCGAGCTGGATCGCCGCGCCGCCGGCGAAGACCAGGGTGGCGGTGCCGGAGGGCGCCTCGGTGGGCTCGAAGGTGACGGCGAGGAGTTCGAGGGGCGCGTCGGACTCGGTGCCGGGGGTGATGCCGCGGCTGCGCACCCGCAGCACCCGGTCGAAATGCATGCCGGTGAGGCGGCGGCGCGGCGGCGCACCCTCCTCCGCCGACCAGTCGAAGCGGCGCGCCACCAGGACGAAGCGGTGCTGGCCCGCCAGATAGGCGAGGTCGCTCGCCTTCAGGATCGCGTCCTGCAGGTGGGCGGAGATGACGCCCAGGTCTTCGGCGTCGAGGGCGGCGAGCCTGAGAAGCTCCATGATCGGGTGTCGCGCTCTTGTCGGCGGGCCGGCCCGGGTGCGGACGCGGCCGTTCAGGGTGTGGGAGCCGTAGGTAGCGAGGCGGCCCGCCCACGGCAACCGGTCGGGGAGAACTCCGCCATTGTCCCGCCGGCCGAACCTGCTAGGGACCCGTCGCTGCGCCGGCCCTTCGCCGGCGAACGGAGTCGCGACGTGTCGGCCGCATCCCTGTCCCTGCCCGGCGAGGCTCGCCGCCCCCCCGATGCCGCCACGGTCCGCGCGGTGGTCGCGATCCCCGTGCGCAACGAGGCCGAGCGCATCGCCGCCTGCCTGCGGGCGATCGACGCCCAGACCGGCCTCGCGCCGGGCAGCCTCGGGGTGGTGCTGTTCCTCAACAACTGCACCGATGCCACCGCGACCCTCGTCGCCGACCTCGTGCCGCGGATGTCGGTGCCGGTCCGGGTCACGAACGTCGACTATGCGGGGGCCCATGCCGGCTGGGCCCGGCGCGAGGCCATGGACCGGGCGGCCGACTGGCTCGGCGCCGAGGGCATGATCCTCTCGACCGATGCCGACAGCCGGGTCCCGCCCGACTGGGTCGCCCGCAACCGGGCCGCCCTCGACCGGGGCGCCGACGCGGTGGCCGGCCGCATCCGGCTCGATCCGGAGGAGCGCGCCCTGCTGCCGCCCTCCCTGCACTGGCGCGGCGACCGGGAGGACATCTACAGCGACCTCCTGACCGAGGCCGAGGCGCGCATCGACCCCGATCCGCACGATCCCTGGCCCTGCCACCGCACCACCATCGGCGCCACCCTGAGCGTCAGCGTCGCGGCCTACCGGGCGGTGGGCGGCATGCCGGCGATCGCGCTGGGGGAGGACGGGGCCTTCGTGGCGCTGCTGCTGGCGCAGGGCCTGCACGTCCGGCACGATCCGTCGATCCTCGTCACGGTGTCGGGCCGGCTCGTGGGCCGGGCGCCGGGCGGCGTCGCCGACACCATCCGGGCGCGCTGCGAGAAGCCCGACAGCCTCTGCGACGCCCGCCTCGAACCGGTGCCGCGGGCGCTGTTCCGCTACGCTTGGCGCCGCCGCCTGCGCCGGCTCCACGCGGCGGGCCGCCTCGGCACCGAGCGCGGCTGGGCCCGGGCCCTGCGGATCGCGGAAGCGGACGCCGCCCGCGTCGCGGCCCATCCCCTCGCCGGTCACGCCGTGGCCGAGGCCGAGCGGGCCAGCCCGCGCCTCGTCCATCGCCCCCTCGGCCCGCGCCAGCTGCCGGGCCAGATCCGGGTCGCCCGGATCGCGCTGCCGCTGGTGCGCCTGGTCACGCGGTTCCTCGGCTGACAACGAGAATCCGCGAAACGCGGCAGGCCTCTCAGACAGCGTTCAGCCCGGGGTCGTTAGATCAGCCATGATGAAACGGCACATCCGAGGGGAGCCATCCATGACCCGCACGTCCATGACGACCATCAAGTCCACGATCCTCGCGCTGGCCACGGCGGCGACGCTCGGCACCGGCTTCGGAGCCTTCGAGGCCCGGGCGCAATACTACGGCGACGACGACCGGCCCCGGCGCTACGAGCGCCGCTACGACGAGGATCGCTACGAGCGCCGGCGCTACGACGAGGACCGGTACGACCGGCGCCCCCGCGGCTACGGCGGCGGGTTCGGCCGCCTCTGCCTGACCCAGCGCGGCAACTGCATCACCCGCCCGCAGCCCTACGGCTCGCGCTGCGGCTGCGACATCCCGGGCTTCGGCCGCAAGCACGGCGAGATCGGCGGCTGACCGCCCGGCGGCCCTGCGCCCCGGCCGGGCGGAGAGCCGTGGCCGTCAGCTGCGGACGCGGGTGATCTCGGCGCCGCAGCGGGCGAGCTTGGCCTCCAGGGCCTCGAAGCCGCGGTCCAGGTGGTAGACCCGGTTGATGCTGGTCTCGCCTTCCGCCGCGAGGCCCGCGATGACGAGGGAGACCGAGGCGCGCAGGTCGGTCGCCATCACGGGCGCGCCCTTCAGGCGCTCGACGCCCTCGACGATGGCCAGATCGCCCTCGAGCCGGATCCGGGCGCCGAGGCGGGCCAGCTCCTGCACGTGCATGAAGCGGTTCTCGAAGATCGTCTCGCGGATGTTGGACTGGCCCTTGGCCAGGGTCATCAGCGCCATGAACTGCGCCTGGAGATCCGTGGGGAAGCCCGGGAACGGATCGGTGGTGACGTCGACCGCGGCGATGCCGCCCCCGTTGCGGCGGATGCGGATCGTGTCGGTGCCCGTCGTGATCTCGGCCCCCGTGGTCGAGAGCACGTCGAGGGCCGCATGCAGCAGGTCCGCGCGGGTGTTCTCCAGGGTGACGTCGCCGCCGGTCATGGCCACCGCCATGGCGTAGGTGCCGGTCTCGATCCGGTCGGGCAGCACGTCGTGGCGGGCGCCGTGCAGGCGCGAGACGCCCTCGACGGTGATGCGCGGCGTGCCCGCGCCCTCGATGCGGGCGCCCATCTTGGTGAGGCAGGCGGCCAGATCCACGACCTCGGGCTCGCGCGCCGCGTTCTCGATCAGGGTCGAGCCGTTGGCGAGGGCGGCCGCCATCAGCGCCACGTGGGTGCCGCCCACGGTGACCTTGGGGAAGTGGATCTCGCCGCCCCGCAGGCCGTTCTTGGCCCGGGCGACGACGTAGCCGCCATCGACCTCGACGGTGGCGCCGAGGCGCTCCAGGGCCATCAGCAGCAGGTCGACCGGACGCGTTCCGATGGCGCAGCCGCCCGGCATCGAGACCCGGGCCTCGCCGAAGCGGGCGAGCAGCGGCGCGATCACCCAGAAGCTCGCCCGCATGGTCGAGACGAGCTCGTAGGGCGCCGTGGTGTCGATGACGTTGGAGGCGGTCAGCCGGATGGTCTGGCCGGTCTCGGTGGTCTGGCCCGGGCGCTTGCCCACCACCATGTGGTCGACGCCGTGATTGCCGAGGATACGCAGCAGGGCGTTGATGTCGGCGAGCCGCGGCACGTTGCCGAGCTCCAGGGTCTCGCCGGTCATCAGGCTGGCGATCATCAGGGGCAGCGCGGCGTTCTTGGCGCCCGAGATCGGGATCACCCCGTGCAGCGGCCGGCCGCCGATGATGTTGATGCGGTCCATCGTTCTAAAACCTTGCCCAAAACCTTGCCCGGCCGGGGCGCGTCGCGCGCCGCGGGCCGGAGACATACGAGATCGAAACCCGGCAGATCGAAACTTGGCGAGAGAGCCCCGGTGAGAGAACCCTGGCGGCACCCGCACCGTCCACGCGGAAACGGGATCGTTATAGCCGGGTTTTGTCGAAAAGGAGGTTCGCGGCGCGCGATTATGCGTCCCCGCCCGGCTCGTCGTCCCGCGCCGGGTCCGGCGAGCCCGAGCGTCCGCGCGACTGGGCCTTGCGCCGGCGCAGGTTTTCACGAAGGGCCGCCTTCAGGCGCGCGGCCTTCCGCTCGGCGGCGCTCCTGGGCGGCGCTCCGGGCGTGTCCGGGGGCATGTCCGTGCGGGGCGGCTCGGGCTCGTCGTCCATCATGCGTCGCGGACAATCCGGGTGGGGCGGACGCGGAGCGCGCCGCGCGAAGGGTCGGCGCGAAGGGTCGGCAAGGGCGACGCGACCCATCGTCGCCACGGCGTCGTGTCGGCTTTGCAGCCCCGGGGCGATGGATGCAAAGCAGGAATGCGGTTGTCGACTTGAACCAATTCCAAGTTCACCTGTATCGTCGCCACCGCATCGGGGAAACCCGAGCCAGGGCGAGCGTCGTCAGCAACTCCTTCACGGAGTGTGCGCCAGGCTCGCCATCGAGATCGCTTCCATCGCGGATCCCCGCACGAGGGTCCGCGTGGGAACGATCCCGCCGGAGGCCGCGACCCCACCGCCGGCCCCTCAGCCCAAGCGTGAAGGACGGATGCCCGTGAACCGCATGCCCGCGACGATCAAGATCAGCGACACCAAGCAGGGAGCGGGCCAGGAATCCGGGCAGGGGTGCAGCATCGGGGCGGTGGGCCGGGGCCGGACCGACTACGAGTCGCATTTCCGCACCGCGCTGGACCGCCTGCACGGCGAGCGCCGCTACCGGGTCTTCGCCGATATCGAGCGCATCGCGGGGCGCTTTCCCACCGCGCACTGGCGCAAGCCCGACGGCGGCACCTCCGAGATCACCGTCTGGTGTTCCAACGACTATCTCGGCATGGGCCAGCACCCGGACGTGGTGGGCGCCATGACCCGCACCGCCGCCCGCTGCGGCGTGGGCGCGGGCGGCACCCGCAACATCGCCGGCAACAATTCCCCGCTCGTCGACCTGGAGCGCGAGCTCGCCGACCTGCACGGCAAGGAGGCGGGCCTCGTCTTCACCTCGGGCTACGTCTCGAACCAGGCCGGCATCTCCACCATCGCCAAGCTGATCCCGAACTGCCTGATCCTGTCGGATGCCTTCAACCACAACTCGATGATCGAGGGCGTGCGCCATTCGGGCTGCGAGAAGCGCGTCTTCCGCCACAACGACCTCGCGCATCTCGAGGAGCTGCTGATCGCGGCGGGCGACCGCCCGAAGCTGATCGCCTTCGAGAGCGTCTATTCCATGGACGGCGACGTCTCCGACATCGCCGCGATCTGCGATCTCGCCGACCGGTACGGCGCCCTGACCTATCTCGACGAGGTCCACGCGGTCGGCCTCTACGGTCCCCGCGGCGGCGGCATCGCCGAGCGCGACGGGGTGATGCACCGGGTCGACGTGATCGAGGGGACGCTGGCCAAGGGCTTCGGCTGCGTCGGCGGCTACATCACCGGCTCGGCGGTCCTCTGCGACGCGGTCCGCAGCCACGCGCCGGGCTTCATCTTCACCACCGCCCTGCCGCCGGCCATCGCGGCGGCCGCCATCGCCTCGGTCCGCTACCTCAAGCGCTCGAGCGGCGAGCGCGAGGCGCACCAGCGCCAGGCCGCCCGGACCAAGGCCGCCCTGGAGGCCGCCGGCCTGCCGGTGCTGCACACCGACACCCACATCGTCCCCGTGATGGTGGGCGACGCCGAGCTGTGCAAGGCGGCGGCCGACCACCTGCTGGAACACCACGGCATCTACATCCAGCCGATCAACTATCCCACCGTGCCGCGCGGCACCGAGCGCCTGCGCATCACGCCCTCGCCCTTCCACGACGATGCCCGCATCGCGAAGCTGACGGCGGCGCTGACCGAGACCTGGGACACCCTGGACCTGCCCCGCGCCGGCACCGTCTTCGTCGAGGCGGCCGAGTAGGCCGTCCCGGCCGCCTCAGTTCAGGCGCCAGATCGCACCGGTGAGCACGGTGGCGAAACCGACCCAGGCGGCGTAGGGCACCAGCAGCCAGGCCGCCACCCGGTCGAAGCGCCAGGACAGGCGGATCGTCCAGAGGATCATCACCCACATCGCGGCCGAGACCACCAGGGCGGCCCCCAGCGCGTGGGCGGAAAAGAAGGTCGGCGTCCAGGCGGCGTTGAGGGCGAGCTGCACCGCGAAGGCGGCGAGCGCCAGGCGCCAGCCCTCCCGCGTCGGACCCGTGCGGGGCCTGGCCCCGAGCAGCCGGAAGGCCGAGACCGCGATCAGCGCGTAGAGGATCGTCCAGGCCACCGGGAACGCCCAGTTCGGCGGGTTGAAGGACGGTTTCGTCAGCCCCGCATACCAGCCCTCGATGTTCGGGCCCGTGGCGGCCGAGCCCAGCACGGCCGTCGCCGCCACGGGCAGGATCGCCGCCGCCAGCCGCCAGCGCAGGGCGAGGGCGGGCTCGACGGGGACGGGGATCGGCGACGAGGCGGGCGCACGGGACATGACGAACGGATTTCCTTTCCTCTGAACCGGGCCTCGGGACGGAGCGACGCGGGCTCGGCTTGCGGTCCGTGCACGGGTCTGCGAGGCCGGGTCAACCGAACCCCGACCTCGTGGACCCGCCCATGCCGGACCCTCTGTCAGAACCGAACGCGCCGACCGGACCTTCGGATGCCGCGCCCGCCTTCGCCAAGCGCAGCCTCGCGGCGCAGGCCCTCGGGCGGATCGATCCGGTGACCCGGGGCGTGGTGACGCCCCTGCACGTCGCCACCACCTTCCTGCGCGATCCCGACAACGGCTACAGCTCGGGCTTCTCCTATGCCCGGCCCGACAACGCCACCGTGCGCGAGGCCGAAGGCGTGCTGGCGATGCTGGAGGACGCGGCGGCCGGCGTCCTGCTGTTCGGCTCCGGCATGGCGGCGGCCACGGCGGTGTTCACCGCCCTGGAGCCCGGCGACCACGTGGTGGCGCCCCGCGTGATGTACTGGGGCCTGAAGCGCTGGCTTAACGCCGAGATGCCGCGCCGGCGGATCGCGGTCGATTTCGTCGCCATGGACGACCTCGCTGCCCTGGCACGGGCGATCCGGCCGGGCACCACGAAGCTCGTCTGGATCGAGACCCCCGGCAATCCCCTCTGGACGATCACCGACATCGCCGAGGCCGCCCGTCTCGCCCATGCGGCGGGTGCGCGGCTGGCCGTCGATTCCACCGCCGCCTCGCCGATCCACACCCGGCCGCTGACGCTGGGGGCCGACCTCGTGATGCACTCGGCCACCAAGATCCTGAACGGCCATTCCGACGTGGTGGCGGGCGTGCTCGCCGGGGCGAAGGCGGACGGGTTCTGGGAGCGCCTCGTCGCGATCCGCTCGGGCGGCGGCGCCATCCTGGGGCCGTTCGAGGCCTACCTGCTGATGCGCTCGCTGCGCACCCTGCCGCTGCGGGCGGCGGCGCAGGCGGCCGGCGCCGCCGCGTTGGCGCGCCGATTCCAGGGGCACCCTTGCGTCTCGCACGTGCTCTATCCCGGCCTGCCGGAGGATCCCGGCCACGCGGTGGCGGCCCGGCAGATGGAGGGCGGCTTCGGCTTCATGCTGTCGATCCGGGTCCGGGACGGCGAGGCGGCGGCGATCCGGGCGGCGGCGCGGGTGCGCCTGTGGAAGCGGGCCACCTCCCTCGGGGGCGTCGAGAGCCTGATCGAGCATCGCGCCTCGGTGGAGGGGCCGGACTCGCCGTGCCCCCCCGATCTCCTGCGCCTCTCCGTCGGGATCGAGGCGGTGGACGACCTGTTCGCCGATCTCGACGCCGCCCTGCGGGGCGCCTGACGCGCCTTGCGTCCGCCGTGAACTTTTCGGTGGTGCCGGGGAGGGGGCTCGCGCGTTGGTGCCGCACAGCCCGATCCCGCGACCGGATGCCGGCGCCGGGTCATGCCCCGAGAGACCGCCCGACCATGATGAAGCCCGTCCTCCTCTCCGGACCCCTCGCCCTCCTGCTCCTCGGGGTCCCGGCCCGGGCCGAGAGCGGACCGCCGGAGTTGAACATCGAGCGGACCTGCCAGTCGGCGGCCTCCGCGAGCGTCAGCGACAATGCCAGCCGGGAGGGATGCCTGCGCTCGGAGCGCGCCTCGCACGACGAGGTCAAGCGCCGCTGGGGCGAGTTCTCCCCCGCCGCCAAGCGCCAGTGCGAGAAGCAGTTCGAGGCGGGCGGCTTCCCGTCCTACGTCGAGATGGTGACCTGCCTCGAACTCGCGAGCGGCACCGGCCTGCCGAAGCAGCCGGACGATTCGCGCGCGGGCCGGGGCGCCAGCAGCGCCACGAAGGAGCCGAGCCCCGCCCAGCGCACCGATCCGATCAAGGTGCTCGAGCGCCCTTAGGCCGCCGCGCCGGCCTCCGGGTCAGGTCGACGAGGCCGGGACCTCCTCGGCGATCCAGGCCGGCTGCGGCCGGCCGCGACCGGGCTCGACCACACCGCCCCGGCTCTGCGCGAGGGAGGTGAGTTCCGGCGCGCGGGCGGTGTCGTCCACCGTCAGGAACAGGCGCCGCCCCTGCGAGATCCGGCCGAGGCGGGCGCTGCTGGTCAGCACGCTCTGGGCCGGGCTCGACAGCAGGCCGAGGACCACCGGCGCCATCCAGAGGGCGAGCCAGGCGTCGCCCGCCCAGGCGAGGCCGGCCGCCAGGAGGGCGCCCGCCACGAGGGTGTCGACCTGCAGCCGGCAGGCTTCCGCCCAGGGCACGCGGCGGTCGTCGCGGACCTGGGCGTCCCAGCGCACCACGCGGCCGACGAAGGTGGTGGCGACGGCGCCGGCCGCGAACAGCGTCATCACCGGCCAGAGCAGCACCCAGATCGCCTGTTCGAGGGCGGCGCTCTTCAGGAGCGAGGCGGTGCCGCCGAAGGCCGCGCGCCGCTCGCGCGAGGCCAGGACGTGGCCGAGGCTGAGCAGCTTCGGCAGGGCCAGGACCGCCAGCACGAGGGCGGCCAGGCCGTGGGCGGCGGCGCCCGTGCCGGTCAGGCCGTAGCCGAGCAGGCCGAGGTCTCCGGTCCGGGCCGCCTGGAACGTTCCGAGGGCGAGGAACAGGACCCAGAGCGGGCAGGCCATGTAGGACAGGATGCCGACGGCGAGGTGCCAGCGGCTGGCCGGGCGCAGGCCCGGCATCGCGGTGACGCGCAGGTGCTGCATGTTGCCCTGGCACCAGCGGCGCTCGCGCCCGAGGAGGTCGACGAGGTTCGTGGGCATCTCCTCCCAGGTCCCGCCCATCTCCGGCAGCAGGCGGACCTCCCAGCCGGCGCGGCGCAGCAGCGCGCCCTCGACGATGTCGTGGCACAGGATCTCGCCGCCGAGCGGCGCCCTGCCCGGCAGCACCGGCAGTTCGGCGTTGTCGGCGAAGGCCGCGATCCGCACGATCGCGTTGTGGCCCCAGTAGCTGCCGTCCGGCCCCTGCCAGGTCTCCAGGCAGCGGATCGCCAGCGGTGCGTAGAGCCGCACGGCGAATTGCTGGATGCGGGCGAACAGGGTGTCGCGTCCGGTGGCGTAGGAGACGGTCTGGATCAGGCCGACCCGGGGGCTCTCCTCCATCAGCCGGGCCAGGCGGCGCATGGCGCTGCCGGTCATCAGGCTGTCGGCGTCGAGCACGATCATGAAGTCGTATTCGGAGCCGTAGGTCTTGCAGAACTCGGCGATGTTGCCGGCCTTGCGGCCCGCATTGTCCCGGCGCCGGCGGTAGCGGATGCGCGGCAGGCCGGGGCCGTGCTGGCGGGTCCAGGCCTCGATGCGCGCGAATTCATGCTCCTCCACCGCCGCGATGGCGCCGTCCCGCGTGTCGGAGAGGACGAAGATGTCGAGGTCGCTGCCGTCGCCCCCGGCCCGCTGCAGCGAGCGGGCCATGACCCGCAGGGCCGCGAACACCGCGACCGCGTCCTCGGCGTGGATCGCCACCACCGCGGCCGTGCGGCTCAGGCCCGAGGCCTCCGCCGGGACGGTGAGGGAGCGCCGCTCCAGGGCGGATTTCGCCCGGTCGCCGAAGGCCGTGGCCACGAGGCCGTAGACGTATTGCCAGGCCACGAAGGCCTGCCAGGTCATGACCAGGGCGAACAGCCCGAGCACCGCGGCCCCGAGGAGGCCGGACGGCATCCCGTAGGCGGCCAGCGCCAGGGCGGCGATGGCCGCGCCCAGGGCGAGGGGCGGCAGGGCCAGCAGCAGGCGGCGGCCCAGGAAGCCGCCCGGCCGTGCGGCCGACGCCTCCGGTGCGATTTCCGGCGGAGCCGGGATTTCGGCCGCCGGGGCGTCGTGCGACAACCTGTGGGACATGGGGCGCGGGGAACTCGAAGGAGGGACACCGCGATCCACCACCGGGCGCGATGCCGGAAAAGGGGAAGCGATGCGCGATGGCGAGGGTCTCGAAGGATGCGGGCGGACCGAGTCCTTCTCGCGGCGGCAGGCCCTGCGGACCACGCTGAGCGCGGCCGTCGGGATGGTCCTGCCTACCGCGCACGATCTGAATGCGGGCCGAACGCGCGCCGCGGCCCCCGAACCCATAACATTCGATGCGGTGAAGGCGAAGGCGCGGACCCTGGCGGCGAGCCCCTACCGGGCGCCGGAGGACGATCTGCCGCCGGCCCTGGCCGGCCTCTCCTACGACGGCTACCGCGCCATCACCTTCCGGCCGGAGGCACGCCTGTCCCTCGGCCGCCGCTTCTCGGCCCAGCTGTTCCATCGCGGCTTCCTCCAGCGCAAGCGCGTCGCCCTGTTCCTGCAGCCGCGGACCGGGCCGGCCCGGGCCATCCCCTACGCCCCCGATCTGTTCGACCTCGGACCGGACCTGAAGGGCCGGAGCTTCGCGCCCGAACTGGGCTTCGCCGGCTTCCGGCTGCACTACGCCTTCGCGGCCGACCGGCCGGGCGACCAGGAGGAATTCCTGGTCTTCCTCGGCGCCTCCTACTTCCGGCTGCGCGGGTTCGGCCAGGAATACGGGCTCTCGGCCCGCGGCGCCGCGATCCGCACCGGGGGGCCGGGGGCGGAGGAATTCCCGGACTTCACCGCCTTCTGGATCTGCGAGCCGGAGGCCGATGCCCGCGCCATCGAGATCTGGGCCCTGCTCGACTCGCCGAGCCTCGCCGGGGCCTACCGCTTCCGCGTGGCGCCGGGCGACCCCTCGGTGATGCGGGTCGAGGCCGCGCTGCATCCCCGCACCGCCCTCGACCATCTCGGGCTCGCGCCCCTGACCAGCATGTTCCTGCACGGGGCGAACGGGCCGGGCGCGCGGGGGGCCGAGCCCTTCGACGATGTCCGTCCGCAGGTGCATGATTCCGACGGGCTGGCGGTGGTGACCCGGGGCGAGCGCCTGTGGCGCCCCCTCGTCAACGGCCGGGCGCAGCCGCAGATCTCGGCCTTCGGCGTCGATCCGCTGGAGGGCTTCGGGCTGCTCCAGAGGGCCCGCGACTTTCCCGCCTATCTCGACGTGCAGGCCCGGCACGAGGCGCGGCCCGGCCTCTGGGTCACGCCGGAATCGGGGTTCGGGGCCGGCGCGGTCCGGCTGTTCGAGATCCCGTCGCGCGAGGAATACATGGACAACGTCGTGGCGGCCTTCGTGCCCGCCGCCCCCGTCCCGGCCGGGAGCGAGCGGAGCCTGGCCTACACGCTCACGACGGTCGGCGCGGAGCCGGCGAGCGTCGTGCCCGGCACCCTCGGCCGCGTGGTCTCGACCCGGGTCGGCTCGGCCGAGCGCCTGCGCCCGACCACGCCGCCGAGCCCGCAGCGCCGCCTCTACGTCGTCGATTTCGAAGGGCCGGGCCTGCCGGCCGCGCACGGGGCGGCCCTGGCCGCCGACGTCTCGGCGAGCGCGGGCACGATGGTCGACCCGGTGGTGGAATTCGTCCCCCAGACCGGCGGCTGGCGGCTCTACGTCGAGTGGCGGCCGCCGACGCCGCTGCTGGCGGGCGACGTGATCCTGCGCGCCCGCCTGGTCCAGGACGGGCGGCCCGTGACCGAGACCTGGGACGCGGCCGCCTGAGGCCGAGCGGGGCGAGCGGCCACCGCAGCCGTGCCGGCAACGGCCGTTCGCGGATCGGCGTCCGGGTCGGGCCCTACTGGCAATCGTAGGATTGCGCGTCCGCCGGATGCGCCTTGAGGGTCAGCGCATAGGTATCGATGCGTGAAACGGTCCGTGCCTCGGAGACCGGAGGCTTGGTCAGCATCGTGATCGCGAATGCGGCGGCAGCCATAACAAATGCTACCGCAAGCGTTATCAGTGAACGCATGGAAGCCTCCATTGGGATGGATTGCTGCGAACACTTCGCTGTGTCGAGCGAGATGAGAAATAGATTGATTCGATTGATGACTCAATCGCCGAATATTGGAGTCTGCGGATAAATATTGTGCGACACCGAATGTTCGGGTCGTCGGCGTCTCACCCCGGTCCCGCTCCGCTCACCGAAACCGCAGCGCGTCCCGGCTTCGGAGAGGTCGTGCGGGACGTCCGTCGCGGCGCCGGGTTTGACCAGGCCGCGGATGGCCCTGTAGACACCCGGCCCCACCCGGAGACGCCTCATGGCCGCCATCAACACGAGTCTCGCCGCCGAACTCGGCGTCGCGGAATGGCAGGTGAAGGCCGCGGTCGACCTGCTCGACGGCGGCGCGACGGTGCCGTTCATCGCGCGCTACCGCAAGGAGGTCACCGGCACCCTCGACGACACGCAGCTGCGCAATCTGGAGGAGCGCCTTGCCTATCTACGCGACCTGGAGGCCCGCCGGGCCGCCGTGCTGGAGGCGATCGAGGCCCAGGGCAAGCTCGAGGCCGGCCTGAAGGCCCGCATCCTCGCCGCCGACACCAAGGCCCGGCTGGAGGACCTCTACCTGCCCTTCAAGGTGAAGCGCCGGACGAAGGCGCAGGTCGCCCGCGAGGCCGGGCTCGAACCCCTCGCCGAGGCGCTGCTCGCCCGGCCCGACCAGCCCCCGGACGGGGCCGCAAAGGCCTACGTGGATGCGGCCAAGGGGATCGCCGACGCCGAGGCCGCCCTGGAGGGCGCGCGCGCCATCCTGATCGAGCGCTTCAGCGAGGACCCGGAACTGGTGGGTTCGCTCCGCGAGACCGGCTGGCAGCGCGGCCGGATGGTCGCCACGGTGAAGGCCGGCAAGGCCGCCTCCGGCGAGAAGTTCTCGGATTACTTCGATTTCTCGGAAGCCCTCGCGAAGCTGCCCTCGCACCGCATCCTCGCCCTGTTCCGGGGCGAGAAGGAGGAGGTGCTCGACCTCGCCATCGCCGACGCGGCGGGCGAGGAGCCCGCCAAGGGCCAGCCCTCGTCGCAGGAGCTGCGCATCGCGAAAACCTTCGGCATCCGCGACCAGGGCCGGCCGGGCGACGCCTTCCTGATGGAGACGGTGCGGCGTGCCTGGCGCACCCGCCTGAAGCCCGCCACCGACACCGACCTGCGGGCCCGTCTCTGGGCGGTGGCCGAGGCCGGGGCCGTCACGGTCTTCGCCGGCAACCTGCTCGCGGCCCCGGCCGGGGCGCGCCCGACCCTCGGACTCGACCCGGGCTTCCGCACCGGCGTGAAGGTCGCGGTGGTCGATGCCACCGGCAAGGTGGTGGCCACCGACACGATCTACCCGCACGAGCCGCGCCGCGACTGGAACGGCGCCCTGATCGCCCTGGCCAAGCTCTGCCGGGCGCACAAGGTGGAGCTCGTCGCCATCGGCAACGGCACCGCCTCGCGGGAGACGGACAGGCTCGCCGCCGAGCTCATCGCCAAGCAGCCCGAGCTGAAGCTCACCAAGGTGATGGTCTCGGAGGCCGGCGCCTCGGTCTACTCGGCCTCGGCCTATGCCAGCGCGGAGCTGCCCGAGCTCGACGTCTCGATCCGCGGCGCGGTCTCCATCGCCCGGCGCCTGCAGGACCCGCTGGCCGAGCTCGTCAAGATCGAGCCGAAGGCGATCGGCGTCGGGCAGTACCAGCACGATCTCGCCGAGGGGAAGCTCGCGCGCTCCCTCGACGCGGTGGTGGAGGATTGCGTGAACGGCGTCGGGGTGGACGTGAACACGGCGTCGGCGCCGCTGCTGGCCCGGGTCTCGGGCCTGACCGCGCGGGTCGCCTCCAACATCATCGTGCACCGGGACGCCCACGGGCCGTTCCGCAGCCGCGCCAGCCTCAAGAAGGTGGCGGGGCTCGGACCCAAGGCCTACGAGCTCGCCGCCGGCTTCCTGCGCATCCGCGACGGGACCGATCCCCTCGACGCCTCGGGCGTGCACCCGGAGGCCTACCCGGTGGTGCGCCGCATCCTGGCCGCCACCGGCCAGCCGATCCAGGCCCTGATCGGCAACACGGGCGCCCTGCGCAGCCTGGACCCCAGACAATTCACCGACGCGACCTTCGGCCTGCCCACCGTCACCGACATCCTGTCGGAGCTGGAGAAGCCGGGCCGCGACCCGCGCCCGGCCTTCCGGACCGCGGCCTTCCAGGAGGGCGTCGAGAAGATCTCCGACCTGAAGCCGGGCATGCGCCTGGAGGGCGTCGTCACCAACGTGGCGGCCTTCGGCGCCTTCGTGGATGTCGGGGTCCACCAGGACGGGCTGGTGCACATCTCGATGCTGGCCGACCGCTTCGTGAAGGACCCGCGCGAGGTGGTGAAGCCCGGCGACGTCGTGCAGGTGCGCGTCGTCGAGGTGGACCCCAACCGCAAGCGCATCGCCCTCACGATGCGCTCGGACGAGGCCGGCGCGCCGCGTCCCGCCGCCCGCCGCGAGGCACCGGCCCCTCCGGCTCCCGCCGCGAGACCGGCCCCGCGGGCCCATCCGGCGCCGGCGCCCGAGGCCGGCGGCGCCCTGGCCGAGGCCCTGCGGCGCGCGGCCCTCGCCAAGGGCCTGCCGAAGCGCTGAGCCTCCCGGCTCCGTCCGGCGGGCGCCGATGGCGCGCCGCCGAAGACGGGCTCATGAGGACGGGCTCAGTGGAAGAACGGCAGCGTGTGCGGCGCGTAGAGGCCGAAGCCCAGCAGGGCCAGCCCGGCTACGCCCAGGAGGCCGCCGCCGACCACCAGGGCGAAGATGCCGGTGATGACCTCGGCGGAGGCGAGCACGATCCCGATCTGGAAGGCGGCCGAGGCGAACTCGTAATGGTGGTAGCGGTGCAGGGCGAGGTCGCGCACCTCCTGCGAGTGGCGCGCCTTCTCGGCCAGTTCCTTGCGCCCCTCGCCGGTGGCGGGCTCGCTGTCCCAGCGGGCCATGGTCTTGGCCCACTCCGCCCGCTTGGCCTTCACCGCCTCGGAATCGGCCACCTCCGGCGGCAGCAGCGCCAGGGTCTCGTCGGCGGTCTTGAGGACCGTGCCCCGGATGGTGCGGGCCTGGAAATAGGCCCACTGGTTGGAAGCCTCGACATTGGCCCCGAGGGCGTCGGTCTGCGCGCCCTTGGCCAGGGTCTCGGCCAGCGCCAGGAACAGCGCCAGCACCGAGATCAGCAGCGCCACGCGCTTGTTCGAACTGCCGCCCGCCCCGTGACCACCCGACATGCTGCCTCCTCCTGATTTGGACGGCGGCAGTCACACCCGATCGCGCCGGCGAGCGCAAGGCGATTTCCCGTCCGGGCGGACGACGCCGCGCTAATTCGGGAACACGTGGCCGCCGATGATCCGCAGGCCCACCGGGCTGCCGGCGGCGAAGCGGTTGGTGTCGGCGGCCTCCACCACCACGGTCTTGCCCTCGGGCCGGTCGACCTCGATGCGCTGGCGCCCCTGCGTCCGGTAGGACGAGCGCACCACGCCGTGGAGATGGGCCTCGCCGCTCTCGGCGAACTGGAGCTGCCAGGGCCGCGCATAGAGCTTGACCGGGCCGACGAGGCCGTCCGGCGCCCGCACCGGGGTCAGCCGGCCGTCGACGCGGACCTCGCCGCCCTGGGCGATCGCCCCGACCTCGATGGTGTCGCCGAGGAACTTCAGTACGGTGGCGGAGACGGGCGCCTCCTGCACCTCGTCCGGCGTGCCGACCTGTTCCAGGCGGCCCTTGTCCAGCACCGCGACTCGGTCGGAGAGCTCCAGGGCCTCGTCCTGGTCGTGGGTGACGAAGATCGTGGTCTGGCCGGTGCGGTCGTGGATCTCGCGCAGCCAGCGGCGCAAATCCTTTCGCACCTGGGCGTCGAGGGCGCCGAACGGCTCGTCGAGCAGGAGGACGCGGGGTTCCACCGCGAGCGCCCGGGCCAGGGCGACGCGCTGGCGCTGGCCGCCGGACAGCTGGCTCGGATAGCGGTCGGCGAAGCCCGAGAGCTTGATCAGGTCGAGAAGGTCGCCGACCCGGCGCTTGATCTCGGCCTTGGCGGGGCGGTCGGCGCGCTTCCGGGCCTTGAGCCCGTAGGCGATGTTCTCGGCCACGCTCATGTGCTTGAACAGGGCGTAGTGCTGGAACACGAAGCCCACCGCGCGCTGCTGCACGGGGAGCCGGGTCGCGTCCTCCGCCCCGAACACGATGCGGCCCGCATCGGGGAAGTCGAGGCCGGCGATGATGCGCAAGAGCGTGGTCTTGCCCGAGCCCGAGGGGCCGAGCAGCGCCAGCAGCTCGCCCGCCCGCACGTCGAGGGAGAAGTCGTGCAGCACGGCCGCCGTGTCGAAGGTCTTCGACAGGTCCTCGACGCGGATGGCGGTGGAGCCGCCCACCCGCTCAGTGGCCCCGGGCACCCGCGGCGATCTCGTCGGCGTAGCGCCATTCGAGGAGGGATTTGACGCAGAGGGTGACGAGGGCGAGGCCGGCCAGGAGGGAGGCGACGGCGAAAGCGGCAACGAAGTTGTACTCATTGTAGAGGATCTCCACGTGGAGCGGCAGCGTGTTGGTGAGGCCGCGGATGTGGCCGGAGACCACCGAGACCGCACCGAACTCGCCCATCGCGCGGGCATTGCAGAGGAGCACGCTGTACAGGAGGCCCCACCGGATGTTGGGCAGCGTCACCGTGCGGAAGGCGTGCCAGCCGGACGCCCCGAGGGTCAGCGCCGCCTCCTCCTCCGCCGTGCCCTGCTCCTGCATCAGCGGGATGAGCTGGCGGGCGACGAAGGGGAAGGTGACGAAGATGGTCGCCAGCACGATGCCGGGCACCGCGAAGATGACCTGGATGTCGTGGGCCAGCAGCCAGGGCCCCAGGAGCCCCTGCGCGCCGAAGACCAGCACGTAGATCAGCCCCGAGACCACCGGCGAGACCGAGAACGGCAGGTCGATCAGGGTGACGAGCAGGTTCTTGCCCCAGAACTCGAACTTGGCGATGGCCCAGGAGGCCATGATGCCGAAGACGAGGTTGAACGGCACCGCGATGGCGGCGGTCAGCAGCGTCAGCCGGATCGCCGTGTGGGCGTCGGCCTCCGTGAAGGCGGCGAGATAGGCGGCGAAGCCCTTGGCGAAGGCCTGCGCGAACACGGTGAGCAGCGGCAGCACCAGGAACAGCGCGAGGAACAGGATCGCGATCCCGATCAGCAGCCAGCGGATCCAGCGGCCTTCCGTGACGACGCTGGCGGGGCGGGCCTCCGCGAGGGCGACGGGGGCGAAGGTCTCAGACATAGCCGAATCTCCGCCGGCTCCAGGCCTGGATCAGGTTGATGGCGAGCAGGGTGAGGAACGAGATGCCGAGCATGATCGTGGCGATGGCGCAGGCGCCGCCGTAATCGTACTCGGACAGCTTGATGACGATGAGGAGCGGCGCGATCTCGGAGACGTAGGGCAGATTGCCGGCGATGAAGATGATCGAGCCGTACTCGCCGACGCCCCGGGCGAAGGCGAGGGCGAAGCCCGTGAGCACCGCCGGGATCAGCGGCGGCAGCACCACCCGCACCAGGGTGTGGATGCGCCCCGCCCCGAGGGTGGCGGAGGCCTCCTCGATCTCCTTGTCGATCTCGGCGATCAGCGGCTGCACGGTGCGCACCGCGAAGGGCAGGCCGATGAACACCATGGCGATGTAGATGCCCACGGGCGTGTAGGCTGCCTCGATGCCGAGCCGCGCCAGCTGAGCGCCGACGAGGCCGTTGGGCGCGTAGAGGGCGGCCAGGGCGATGCCCGCGACGGCGGTGGGCAGGGCGAAGGGCAGGTCCACCACCGCGTCGACGATTCTGCGGCCGGGAAAGCGGTAGCGCGTCAGCACCCAGGCGATGAGGAAGCCGAACAGAGAGGCGGTCAGTGCCGCCACCAGGGAGACGCCGAAGCTGACCCGCAGGGCGCTGGCCACGCGGGGATCGGTGGCGACCTCCCAGATCCCCGAAAGACCCAGCCTGGAGGCGCGCGTCACCAGCGCGGCGAGCGGCAGCAGCACGATCAGGCCGAGGCAGGTCAGGGTGTAGCCGAAGGCGAGCCCGAAGCCGGGGATCACGCTCGGGCGGAGAAAGCGCCGCTTGGCGCGCGTGGGCGCATCTTCACGGATGGGCGGAGCCATGGCGGTGTCCTGCTCAGGTCTCGGCCCCCTCCCGGAGCGGGAAGGGGCGGGGAGGGCGGTTCGCGTCAGCGCCCCGCCTTGCTCAACTGGTCGAACAGGCCCCCGTTGTCGAAGTTCTTCTTCTGGATCTCGTCCCAGTCGCCCTGCAGGTCCTCGATCTTGAACAGCTTGAGTTCGGGCAATTGCGCCAGATCCTCGGGCTTGGCCGCCGCCCGGTTGAGCGGGCGGTAATGGTGCTTGGCGAAGATGGCCTGCGCCCGGTCGGAATAGAGGAACTGGAGATAAGCCTCCGCCTGCTTGCGGGTTCCCTTCTTGTCGACGTTGGCGTCGACCAGGGCGACCGGCGGCTCGGCGTAGATCGAGGTGGGCGGCACGACCACATCGAACTTGTCGCGGCCGAACTCCTCGAACACCAGGTAGGCCTCGTTCTCCCAGGTCGGCAGCACGTCGCCGAGGCCCCGCTGCGCGAAGGTCACGGTGGAGCCGCGGGCGCCGGTGTCGAGGACGGGCACGTTCTTGTAGACCTCGCCCACGAAGGCATTGGCCTTGTCGGCGTTCTTGCCGTCGCGCTCGTAGGCGTAGCCCCAGGCGGCCAGGAAATTCCAGCGGCCGCCCGCGGAGGTCTTCGGGTTGGGGGTGATCACCTTGATGTCGGGCTTCACGAGGTCGCCCCAGTCCTTCACCCCCTTCGGGTTCCCCTTGCGCACGAGGAACACCACCGTCGAGGTGTAGGGCAGGCCCTGGTTCGGCAGCTTGGTGCGCCAGTCCGCCGGGATCTTCTTCGAGATGCGGCTGATCGCGTCGATGTCGGAGGGGATGCCGAGGGTCACCACGTCGGCCGGAATGCCGTCGATCACGGTCCGGGCCTGCGAGCCCGAGCCGCCATGGGCCGCGCGCACCGTCAGGGTCTCGCCGGTCTTGGCCTTCCACTCCTCGGAGAAGGCGGCGTTGATCTCGCGGTAGAGCTCCCGGGTCGGATCGTAGGAGACATTGAGGAGTTCGGTCTGGGCGCAGGCGAGGGTGGGGGCGAGCAGGGCGGCCGCGAGGCCGGCGCCGAGCAGGACCGCGTGGCGGCGGGTGCGTCCGGTGGTCCGGGAAAAGGTCTCGCTCACGGGAAGGCTCCGAATCTGGCATGCGCAGCCGGAGCGGAGGCATCCGCCCCGCAACCCCGGCGAGGCTGGTTTCGTTCGTTTTAACGAACATTGTCAAGCATCGCGACTGGGCGGGATAAGGGAGCCGGCGCAGATTCGTTCCCCGGCAACCCAGGGAATGGAAGCGATCTTTCTCCGCCGTAGAACCGAATCCTCCCGGAGTGGGGAGAGAGAGAAGAAACCGCTCACGCGAACAGGGTTCTATAGAAAGGACATTCCGGAGAAAATTGAACGTCGGGGCTGCGCCTCGCCCTGCAGACCATGCCTGCAGGCGCGCCGCCGCCGGTCGCGAGGCGCGAAACCGAGTCCGGTCCCCCGGGGCGAGCAGGGGCGACCCCCGGAAACTGGGCATGGCCGGCCGAGCGCCGGCCTCCGCGGACGGGAGGATCGGAGCGAAGCGTTGGAAGGTCCGCCTCGGTGGAACCCGTGGGCGCCGGCGTTCAAGCCGCGGCGCGGAGCACCCGGCCGCTCAGTCCGCCGCGACGGCGATGAGCGAGAACAGAGACGCCAGCAGGATGTTGCCGACGACGACGAGGGCCAGGGTGATCATGGGGGTGCTTCATGTGAGAGTGCGGCCGAGTGCCCGCACGCATCGGATCAACGCCCAACTAGCCGTCCCGGCGTGAACCGTCAGTGAATTCCCGCACAGGACACGGAAACATCCGGAAACGCGGTAAACGCGCCACACCCGGACGGTCAGCGCTTGCCCTTGCCGAGGCGCGCGAGCAGCGCTTCGAGCCGTGCGCCCGGAGGGTCGGACAGGATATCGGCGTAGAACGTGCGCAGGGTGTGCCCGAGGTGGCGGCGGATGCCGGGACCCAGCGTCGGCATCGCGGGGCGTGCGCCATCGGGACGGGACGCGGACTCGCTTCGGGTCTTGGGCATGGAACGGACCCCGGCCTCGGCATGGCGCGCCCTGCCCGAGGCAGGCGCGGCCGAAGCGTGAGCATGCCACCGATCGGTTAAGGATAAGCTGACGCCGGAGGGGTTCGTGCCGGCCCTCCCCGAGAGCGCGCAAGCCCTTATCAAAGGTTGTCAAGCGCATAGGCCAGAATCGCAGGGCTAAAAAAAACCTGCGCGGCGGGGTGCCGGGGGAAACGGCGACCGGGCAAAGACTTGGCCGTTCGGGACCGGTCCGGACCGATGCTGAAATGGCTAACGGACCGTTTCCGGTTGTGGACGAATCCGCCGAGATTCGCTTACAACATCCAAGCTCACGGCGCCGCAGAGTGGTTGTTTTTCGGCCTCCCGCAACCAACAACGGGAATTATAATCGGCATGCAGAATATTACCATCACCGACCGAGAACGCGATGCTGTATTGGCTGCGCTTCGCTATTATCAATTTTATCGTTTGCAGGGTCATCCCTTCAGTCCGCACCAAGATCATCTGATCGATGCCATTGCGAGTGATTCCGGAGAAGCCCTCGATCTTGCAGAGATCGATGACCTCTGTGCCGGCCTGAACGGCAACGATCACGCCCTCGCGGCCGTCACCAGCGCCTGAACGCCCCTATGCCGATGGGGCGGACGCCGCCGCCCCGATGTCCACGTTCCCCGATCTCTGTCTCCTGAGACCCGCGCCGGCCCCTGATGACGGGGCCAGCGCTCCCCCGGCGATCCCGCCCGGCGCCTCAGGGTGCGCTGTTCACCTGCTTCTGCGCCCGATCGACCGCCTCGTCACAGGCCTTGGCATCGCCCTTCTTGTCGGCCGTGCGCGCCTCGTCGAGGGCGACCTTCGCCTGCATCGCCTTGTCGCCGCCCTGTCCCGCCTCCGCCGACTTCTCCGGGGGCGCGGCCTCGGCCGAAGCGCTGCCGCCGCTCCCCGTGATGCCCTGGCCGCTCCGGGCGCTGGCCGCGGCCTTGCCGCTGGTATTGGCGGAGATCGCCTCCTTGGCCAGATCCTTCACCGAGCCCTCGAGCTTGGCGATCCGGTCGCCGCAGGGGGAGGCGAGGGCGGGTGCCGCACTCGCGGCGAGGAGGCCGCCGGCGAGGAGACCGGAGGCGAGACACCCGGCAGCGGGCCACACGAAACGTGTCATCGATTGCTGTCCTTGATTCGGGAGGTGGGGCCGCCCCGTCCGGGCCGCCGTCGTCCCGGGGTCAACCCGCGGGATCGATGCCGGGCTCCCTGCGGGAGCCGGAAATCCGCGAACGGGGCCCCTGGCCGGCGATGCGCCGACGGATGAGGCCGTGATTCGCAGGCACGCGACGGACCCGATCAGGCCATGGGCGCGCAAGCGCGGGCGACCGGCGGCGCCGGTGGAGGGGGGCCCGAGATGAAACGGGGTGCGGAACGGCGCCAAGCCGTCCCGCACCCCGGGCCCTCCCCGAAGCCGGGGAGGGGGCGTCCGCTCAGGCGCTGAGCTGGTCGCGGATCGGCAATTGCCGGATGCGGCGGCCGGTGGCGGCGAAGATCGCGTTGGCGATCGCCGGGGCCACGGGGGGGACGCCGGGCTCACCGACGCCGCCCAGGGGACGGCTGTAGTCCGGGTTCGGCAGCAGGTGGACGTGGATCTCCTTCGGCGCCGCGTCGATGCGGGTGATCTCGTAGCCGTCGAAGTTGTTCTGCTGCGCGCGCCCGTCCTTGAAGGTGATCTCGGCCGAGAGGGCGAGACCCATGCCCATGACGACCGCGCCCTCCATCTGCGAACGGATCCGCTCCGGGTTGACCTGCGGCCCGCAATCGACGGCGATGTCGACGCGCTTGACCTGCACCTCGCCCTTGGGGCCGACCGCCACTTCCGCCGCCACCGCCGTATGGGTGACGAAGCTGTAATGGCCGGCGATGCCGAGGCCGGTGCCCTTCTCCATCTTGCGGCCCCAGCCGATCCCCTTGGCCGCCGCCTCGATCACGCGGCGCAGGCGCCCCGTGTCGATCGGGTAGCGGGCCGGGTCCTCGCCGTAGTTCCAGACGTCGCTGATGCTCGTCGGGTCGATGACCCGGTCGGGACCGATCAGCGCGAGCAGGTACTCCTTCGGGTCCTTGCCGGCCGCGTGGGCGAGTTCGGAGACGAAGGACTGGATCGCGAAGGCGTGGGGGATGTTCGAGACCGAGCGGAACCAGCCGATGCGCACATGCGCGTCCGCCGCCGGGTTCTCGAGGCGGATGTTGGGCACGTTGAACGGGGTGTTGGTCAGGCCCATGCCGAGCTCGAAGGGCAGCTCGTGCTTCGGGTCGGGCGCGAAGATCGACCCGATGGTGGGCGCCGCCGAGCGGTGCAGCCAGGCGACCGGCATGCCCTTGTCGTCGAGACCCGCCTCCAGGCGCTCCACCGAGATGGTGTGGTAGTAGCCGTGGTGGAGGTCGTCGTCGCGGGTCCAGATCAGCTTGACGGGCGCGCCGTCCACGGCCTGGCTGCAGAGGGCTGCCTCCAGCACGTAGTCGGGCTTCGACTTGCGGCCGAAGCCGCCGCCCAGCAGCGTCACGTTCACCCGCACCTTGTCGGCGGGCAGGTTCAGCTTCTTGGCCAGCCGGTCATGCGTCGCCTGGGGCGCCTGGGTGCAGGCCCAGGCCTCGCAGAACCCGTCCTTGATCCGCACGGTGGCGGCCGGCGGCTCCATCGGGGCCTGGACGAGGTGGGGCACGAAGTACTCGGCCTCCAGCTTCGTCTTGGCCTTGGCCATGGCGCCGGCCACATCGCCCTGGTCGCGCACGACCTTGCCGGGCGCGCGCGCCGCCTTCTCCAGCTCGCCCCGGAAGGCGACGGAGTCGTAACCGGCGTTCGGACCGTCGTCCCAGGTGATCTTGAGGGCCTCGCGGGCCTTCATCGCCGCCCAGGTGTTCTTGGCCACCACGGCGACGCCGCCGACGGGCTGGAACTCGGAGGGGATCTCGGGCGCGTCGATCGTGAAGATCTTGACCACGCCCGCGACCTTCTTGGCCTCGGTGTCGTCGAAGCTCACGACCTTGCCGCCGTAGACGGGCGGGCGGGCGACCAGCGCGTAGAGCATCCCGTCGAGGCGGGTGTCGATGCCGTACATCGCCTTGCCGGTGGTGAAGTCGTGGTTGTCGATGAGGCCGATCTTGCCCTTGCCGATGTAGCGGAAGGCGTCCTGCTTCTTGAGCACGACGCTCTCGCGGGCCGGCACCGGCAATTCGGCGGCCGCCGCCGCGACCTCGCCGTAGCCCAGGGTGCGCTTCGACTTGGCGTGGGTGAGAACCGAATTCTCGGCCTTCACCTCACCCGCCGGTACGCCCCACTGCTTGGCGGCGGCCTGGACCAGCATGGCACGGGCCGCGGCGCCCGCGTGGCGCAGGTGCGGGAAGAAGTGGCGCAGGCTGCGCGAGCCGTCGGTGTCCTGGTTGCCGAAGCGGGCCTCGTCGCCCCAGGCCTGGGCGACCTTCACCTTCGCCCAGTCGGCCTCGAGCTCGTCGGCCACCACCAGGGCGACCGAGGTGCGGACACCCTGGCCCATCTCGGAGCGATGGCACGTCACCGTCACGGTGCCGTCGGAGGCAATCGCGACGAAGACCTTCGGATCGTCCTGCCAGCCGTGGGGCATGGCATCGGCACCGTATTTCTTGGGCTCGTCCTTCTTGTCCTCGGCCCGGGCGGAATCGCGCCAGGACAGGGCGAGCACGAGGGCGCCCATGCCACCGAGCATGGCGCGGCGGCTGACATTGGCGAGCGCGCTCGGGCCGGCCTCGACGGTGGGGGTGGCGAGATCCGCCATGGTCTGAGCTTCGTGGATCACAGGCGCTCTCCCTTGTTCGCGGCAGGCTTCTGGCCGGCACCGGCCGCCTGGCCGGCGGCCTGGTGGATCGCGGCGCGGATGCGCGGATAGGTGCCGCAGCGGCACAGGTTCCCGCTCATCGCCTCGTCGATCTGCGCGTCGGTGGGCTTCGGGGTGTCGGTGAGGAGGGAGGCGGCCTGCATCATCTGCCCGCACTGGCAGTAGCCGCACTGCGCCACGTTGAGGTCGCGCCAGGCCACCTGGACCGGATGGTTGCCGTCCGGCGACAGGCCCTCGATGGTGACGACGGCCTGCCCCTCGGCGGCCGAGACGGGGGTGACGCAGCCGCGCACGGCGGTGCCGCCCACATGGATGGTACAGGCGCCGCACAGCGCCTGCCCGCAGCCGAACTTGGTTCCGGTCAGCCCGACCTCGTCGCGCAGGTACCACAGCAGCGGCATGTCGGGGTCGCCGTCGAAGCTGCGCTCAGCTCCGTTCACGGTCAGTTTGATCATCGGTGTATCCTGTCATGGATCAGGCCACGGGCCGGTCGGGATCGGCATCACGCCGATCCATCAACCGGCGGGAAGCCGTCGGGGTCACATGTCGGGCGCCGGGGGCGTTGAGCCACCCCCCGGAAGGGTCCTGAGACACGGCGGCGGATCCGGCTCTTCGAAAGAGCCGTCGCAGCGCACGAAGCCCCCACGCCCCGTACCTCGGAATGAATACAATTAAACGTCCGGCCCGCTGCGATGCAACCGAAGGCCCCCCTCCGTGCTTCGTCGCAGCGTCGGGGATCGGCCCGCATGTGCCGTTGCGCACGGGGCGGGCGAACGGAGTGATCGTTCGCCCGCCCCGTGCGTTGTCTCGCTTCAATTGTGAGAGATCCGGATTACGAGCGATCCGCCATGCCGCCCGGCGCCGGCGGCTCAGGTCTCGACGAGTCCGGTGCTGGCGCCGCTCGCCCCGGAATCACCGGCCCCGTGCGGCAGGGCGAGGTATTCCGACGAGCGCATCTCGATCAGGCGGGAGACCGTGCGATCGAACTCGAAGGCCTCGCGGCCCTCGGTGGCGGTGCAGAGCTCGTGCGGCTCGGCCGCGGCCGAGGCCACGAGCTTCACGTGGGCGTCGTAGAGGGTGTCCACCAGGGTGATGAAGCGCTTGGCCTCGTTGCGGTTGTCCGGGCCCATCACGGGGATGTCCGAGACGATCACGGTGTGGAAGGCGCGCGCCACCGCCATGTAGTCGGAGGCGCCGAGCGGCCGGGCGCAGAGATCGGCGAAGCCGAACCGGGCGACGCCGCCGGTCTCCTCGGGCACCGGGACGTCATGGCCCTTCACCCGCAGGGTCGCGGGCCGGCCCCTGGCCTTGCCGGTGAGGCCCTTGAAGGCGGCGGCCAGCGCCGCCTCCGCCGCCGCATCCGCGGGCACGTGGTAGACGGAGGCGCCCCCGAGCTTTTCCAGCCGGAAATCCGTGCGGGAATCGAGGCGCAGCACCTCCACGCGCTCCTGCAGCTCGGCGATGAAGGGCAGGAACAGGGCGCGGTTCAGGCCGCCCTCGTAGAGCCGGTCGGGCTCGACGTTGGAGGTCGCCACCACGGTGACGCCGCGCTTGAACAGGGCGCCGAACAGGCGGCCGAGGATCATCGCGTCGGCGATGTCGGTGACGGTGAACTCGTCGAAGCAGAGCAGCGTCGCCTCGTCGGCCAGCGCATCGGCGACCACCGGGATCGGATCGTCGCCCTTGGCGGTGCCGGCCTTCAGGGCCTGGCGGTGGGCGTGGATGCGCTCGTGGGCGTCGGCGAGGAAGCCGTGGAAATGCACCCGGCGCTTCGGCTCGGGCGCGGCCTCGTGGAAGAGGTCCATCAGCATGGTCTTGCCGCGCCCCACCGAACCCCAGATGTAGAGCCCCTTCGGCGGCGTCGCGACGTCGTCCCGGCGGCCGGACAACCAGCCGAGGGCGCTGCCCTTGCGGGCGCGCTTGCGCCGGCCGAGCTCCAGCACCAGACGGTCGAGGGCGCGCACGAGGTGGATCTGTGCCGGGTCGCGCTCGATGGCCGCCGCGCGGACCAGGGCCTCGTAGCGGTCGAAGACCGGCCCGGGGGAGACGGCGCCGGCCTTGGCCTGGCTCGACGGCTCGCGGCTCGCGGAGGAGGGGGCGTTCACGGTGGGGCGACCTGTTCGCGGAGGGATCAGAAGGACGGGGATCGGGCGGCCGGCGGGTCTGCCGGTCTGACGCGGCCGATCCGCCGGATCAAGCCCCGGACCCGGTTCCGGCGCCGGACGCCCGGCAGCCGGTCACTTTGTTGCATTGCACAACCGTGGCGGCGATGCCAGATCTGGTGCGCCTTGAGGGAGGCTACGCCCGGAACCGGCGCGCCCGGCGCGCCCTGAAACCGGAGACCGGCACCCGATGCCCGAAACGCATTCGACCATCCCGTCGATCGTCCCGCCACCGATCGTCCGCCGCCTGTGGCCCAAGGACGGACCGGCCGTGGAAGCCTACTTCCTGCGGCTCGATCCGGAGACCCGCGCCAACCGCTTCATGGGCGCGCTGAGCGACGCGGCCGCCGTCAGCTATGCGCGCAACGCGATGAATGCCGAGGGCCTGATGTTCGGCAGCTTCGTCGACGGCACCCTGCGGGGGCTCGGCGAATTGCGGCCCGCCTCGGCGCCGCCGCCCGGCTTCATCCTCGGCACGGAGGCGGAAGCCGCCTTCGCGGTGGAGAAGGGGTTTCGCCGCAACGGCCTCGGCCAGGCGCTCTTCCGGCGGATCGCGGCCGCCGCCCGCAACCGCGGCGTGCGCGACCTGCATGTCCGCTGCCTGCCCTGGAACCGGTCGATGCGGGGTCTGGCCACCAAGGTCGGGGCGGACCTGCGCATCACCGGCGGCGAGGCGGACGGCGCCCTGCACCTGGAGCGCCCGACCCCCGTCTCCCTGTGGCAGGAGGGCGTCACCGAGGCGGTGGATTTCACCCTCGCCCTCACGGCGGCGTGACCTCGGCTTTGCCGGATGCGCTGGCCGGGCTATCCTGCCCGCAGACGATGCCGTCCGGCCGGGCTCCCCGCCCCGGGGACGGCCGGAGGCCATTCCCCGTGACGGACCTTTCCCGGCGGCGCCTGCCCGCCCTCCTCGTCTCGGCGATGCTCCTGCCCGGAGCGGCCCTCGCCCAGGGCCGGCCCGACGTCACCGCCATGACCTGCGCCGAGGCCTCGGCCCTGGTGTCGCGGGCCGGGGCCATCGTGATGACCACCGGGCCGGTGACCTACGCGCGCTTCGTGCGCGACGTCGGGTTCTGTCCGCTGCCGGAGACGACGCGTCCGTCCTGGGAGATGACGCGCGACGATCCCAAATGCTTCGTCGGTTACATCTGCCGCGACAAGTTCAACGAAGGCCAGGGCCGCGACTGACCGCCTGGGCCCCGCCGCGAGATCCACGGCCAAGCTGCCATGTTGCCGCCCCGGCGCCTGACGATGCTCGCCGTCGAGACCCGTCCCCCGAGAGGACGGGCTCGCGGACGAGGGGCCGAGGCATGGACCAGACCGAGATCACCCAGACCACCCGACGGCCGAGCCGGCCGGCCGAGGCGCGCCTCGAGCGCTCCGTGGCCGATGCCCTGCGGGTCATCCGGGCCGCCTGCGAAGAGCGGAACGAAGCTCCGGTCAAGGCCGCCCGGCGCCACCTCGCCGAGATCTACGGCGCCACCCGCCTGAGCCGCCGGCGCGAGGGACGGGGCGCCTCCGCCTGATCCCCCGTCACCGGGCCGGCCGCTCGGCGAGCCAGATGGTGTGGCGCGCCCCCCGCGCCCGTCCGGCCCGCACGGCGACCGCCTCGACCCGGAAGCCGCCCCGCGCCAAGCGCTGGGTGAAGGCGGGGTCCGGATGGGCCGACCACACCGCCAGCACGCCGCCCGGGCGCAGGGCCGCCCGCGCGGCGGCGAGGCCCGCGGCGTCGTAGAGCTGGTCGTTGGCGCGGCGCGTCAGGCCGTCGGGGCCGTTGTCGACATCGAGCAGGATCGCGTCGTAAGCGCCCCGCCCGGCCCGGATCACCGCGGCGACGTCCGCCACCCGCGCCTCGGCGCGGGGGTCCGACAGCGCCGCCGACGAGAGGGCCGCCAGAGGGCCGCGGCCCCAGTCCAGCACCGCCGGCACGAGTTCGGCCAGCACGATCCGGGCTTCCGTCGGCAGCGCGTCGAGGGCGGCCCGGAGGGTGAAGCCCATGCCGTAGCCCCCGATCAGCCAGCAGGCCTTCGGCCGGTTTCCGAGCCGCCCGGCGGTCAGGGTCGCCAGCGCCTCCTCGGAACCGCTGAGCCGACTGTTCATCAATTCGTTGTGGCCGAGCTGGATCGAGAACTCGGTGCCCCGCTGCAGCAGGCGCAGGGGCTCCGCCCCGCCGGGGACCGGCGCGGTGTCGAGGACGAGCCAGGGGATCACGGTCGGGACTCGGGAGGCAGGATCATCCGCTCCGGCTAGCACGGTCCGCGCGCCGGATCACGCCGGCGGGCCCCCGCCCGGTCGGACAGGGGGCCCGCCGCGCGAGTCTCTCAGAACAGTCCCTCGATCTGCCCGTTGGCGTCGAGGTGGATGCCCTCCGAGGCCGGGACCTTGGGCAGGCCCGGCATGGTCATGATCTCACCGCAGATCACCACGACGAAGCCGGCGCCCGCCGAGAGGCGCACGTCGCGCACCGCGATGAGGTGGCCGGAGGGCGCACCCATCAGGCTCGGATCGGTGGAGAACGAGTACTGCGTCTTGGCCATGCAGACGGGCAGGTGGCCGTAGCCGTCCTTCTCGAACTGGGCGAGCTTGGTGGCGGCCTTCGACTCCACCTGGATGTCGCCGGCGCCGTAGAGCTTGGTGGCGATGGCGAGGATCTTGTCGGTCAGTTTGGTCTCGGTCTCGTAGACGAAGTTCAGGGGCTTCTGCTCGCCCTCGGCCAGCTTGACCACCGCGCGGGCAAGCTCCTCGGCGCCCGCGCCGCCCTCCGCCCAGTGCTTGCAGGTGATGGCCTCGACCTGGAGCTGGTCGCGGCACAGCTCCTTCACCTTGGCGTGCTCGGCATCGGTGTCGGCGTAGAAATGATTCACGCCGACGACGACGGGCAGGCCGAAGCCGCGCACGTTGGTGACGTGGCGCGCCAGGTTCGCGAACCCCTTCTCCAGGGCGTCGAGGTTCTCGGACCCGAGCTCCTTTTTCGAGACGCCGCCATGCATCTTGAGGGCGCGCACGGTGGCGACGATGACCACCGCGGAGGGCTTCAGGCCGGCCTGGCGGCACTTGATGTCGATGAACTTCTCCGCGCCGAGATCGGCACCGAAGCCGGCCTCCGTGACCACGTAGTCGCCGAGCTTGAGGCCGGCGCGGGTGGCGATCACCGAGTTGCAGCCATGGGCGATGTTGGCGAAGGGGCCGCCGTGGATCAGGGCGGGGTTGCCCTCCAGGGTCTGCACGAGGTTGGGCTGCAGGGCGTCCTTGAGGAGCACCGTCATGGCGCCGGTGGCCTTGACGTCCTTGAGCGTGACCGGCTTGCGGTCGCGGGTCTCGGCGATGACGATGCGGCCGAGGCGGGCCTCCAGGTCGTCGAGGTCACGCGCGAGGCAGAACACCGCCATGACCTCGGAGGCCACGGTGATGTCGAAGCCGTCCTCGCGGGGGAAGCCGTTGGCGACGCCGCCCAGCGACTGGGTGATGGCGCGCAGCGCCCGGTCGTTCATGTCGACCACGCGGCGCCAGTGGATGCGGCGCACGTCGATGTTGAGCTCGTTGGCCCAGTAGACGTGGTTGTCGATGAGCGCGGCCGCCAGGCTGTGCGCGGAGGTGATGGCGTGGAAGTCGCCGGTGAAGTGCAGGTTGATCTGCTCCATCGGCACGACCTGGGCCTTGCCGCCGCCGGCCGCGCCGCCCTTCATGCCGAAGCAGGGGCCCAGCGAGGGCTCGCGCAGGCACATCACCGTCTTCTGGCCGATGCGGTTGAGCGCATCGCCGAGGCCGACCGTGGTGGTGGTCTTGCCTTCGCCCGCCGGGGTCGGGCTGATCGCCGTCACGAGGACGAGCTTGCCCTCGGGCTTGGTCTCCAGCGACTTGATGAAGGCATGGTCGATCTTGGCGATATGCTTGCCGTAGTGGTGCAGCGCGTCGTCCGGGATGCCGATCCTGGCGGCGACCTCGGTGATCGGCTGAAGCGTCGCTGCGCGCGCGATCTCGATATCTGAGGGCATTGTTGCGTTTCTCCCGGATTGTTCTTGTGCGTCCGGGCCGGCGCGAGGCCGGATTCCGTCCGCTGGCGTTCGTCGTCCGCCGCCAGGACCGGACCGCCGACGTTGGGCCGTGCGGATCGGCCGAGCGGCCACGCATCATCGATCGCATCAGTTTGCGGGAAGGGACAAGCAAAAGCGCGTCGGAAATTTTGAATTTGCAGGCAAAAATTTGTTTGGGATCAGACCTGTGTCAGCCCGTCATGGCACTGGCCGTGTATCCGGCCTCGGTCAGAGCCTCGGCGATGCTCAGGGCCTGGGCGGTCGTCGTCACGGCGACGCGGCCGTGATCGAGGTCGACCGCGACCCGGGCGTCGGGGTCGAGCCGCTGGATGGCTCGGCGCACCGCCGCCGCGCAGCCGTCGCAGGTCATGCCCTCCACCTGCATCAGGAGGTCCGATGGCGTCGCGTCCATGAGGTTCGCTCCGGGCTTCTCGATCCGCGGGCCGCATTGTGGCGCCTCACAGCGCCGATGCAAGCGGCCCGGTGCGCGCGGCGCGGCCCGGAACCACAAGTCACAGTTCGGGAAAATCCGTTTCCGCCGCCGCCCGGTGGCTTGTGGGCCGCGAGCGTCTCGGCAACAAAAGGGCGGCGGACCGGCCCGAGGCCGGGACGGCTCCCCTGTTCTCCCCTGGTTTCGAGGATCGAAGACTCCGATGGCCCGGATCATCGGCCGGCGTACGAGCCTGTGGGCCCTCGGCCTGCTCGGGCTCTGCCTTCTCGGACCGCTCGCGGTCTTCTCCCCGCTCGGGGCGAGCCTCGGGCTCGCCGGGATCGGGCTGGCGGCTGCCCTCGTCGCCCACCGTCGCGCGGGGACGCTCAACGCCCGCTGCGAGAAGCTGTCGGGCGAGGTCAACGTGCTGTCGCAGCGCCTGGTCCGGCTGGAGACGGTCACCCGCGCCCTGGCCGAGCAGCAGGTCCGCGCCGTCGATGCCGAGCGCCCGGCGGCCGCATCCGGCCCGGATACCCGCGACCTCGGCGCCGGTATCGAGGAAGTCACGGCCGAGATCGGGCTCCTCAGCGGCATCGTGCGGGAACTCGCCGCCGTGGTCGCGGCGCAGGACGGGGACATCGCGGTCCTCAAGGCCGCGCCACCCCCGGTCGCTCCCCCCGTCACACCCCCGGTGCGCCCTGCGCCGCGGGTCCTCGCCCCCGAGCCCGAGATGCGCCTGGAGCCGCGCTTCGAGGCACCGCCCCGGCGCGCCGATCCGTCCCCGGCCGCGCCCTGGACGCCGCGGGCCCTCGGCCGGGCGGACGCCCCGGCCCGCGATCCGGAGCGCGACGCCGCCCTGATCGCCGCCTTCGATGCGGCCGGGCTCGAGGTCCATCTCCAGCCCATCGTGTCGCTGCCCCAGCGCAAGGTGGTGTCCTACGAGGCGATGGCGCGCCTGCGGCTGGCCGGCGAGACCCTGATGCCCGAGGCCTTCGTGCCGGTGCTGGAGCGCCACGGGCGCACCACCGACCTCGACCGCCGCATGATCCAGCGCGTCGCGACCATCGCGCAGCACCTCGCCGGACGCGGCAGCCAGGCGGCGGTGGCCTATGGGCTGTCGCCGCGCTCCCTGTTCGAGCCGGGCTTCCTGCGTTCCCTCGGACGCCTGGTGGAGGGCACGCCGGACCTGTCGGGCCGGGTCATGCTGGCGCTGCCGCAGCTGAGCTGGCGCAGCCTCGACGCCGAGCAGGCCGGCGCCCTCTCCGACCTGCGCGGCCGCATCGGCTTCATCCTGGACCGGCCCCTCGACCTGCGCCTCGACCCCCTGGCCCTGGCCGACCGCGGAGTCGCGCAGGTGAAGGTCCCGGCGGACCTGCTCCTGCGCCCGGATTCACGCCAGTCGATGCCCGACATCGCCCTCGAGGACCTCGTGGCGTCCCTGGCGCGGGCGGGCATTCGCCTCGTGGCCGAGTGCGTCGAGCGCGAGACCGACGTGCCGGACCTCATCGAGCTCGACGTGCCCATGGCGCAGGGCAGCGTGTTCGCGCCCGCCCGCGTGGTGCGTGCCGAGGTGCTCAACGCGGCCCCGCCCGCGCCGGAGCCCGGTCCGCCGAACGAGGATCCGGAGCCGCCGCCCCAGCGCCGGCCCTTCCGCGACTTCCTGCGCAGGGCGGGCTGAAACCCGCGCGGCGTTGATTTTCGGCCGGGTCCCGCCTAACCGGACGGCGCTCCCCCGCCACGTCCGCCGTCCAGGTTGAGGCCCGCCGCATGCCCGATACGTCCGCACGCCCCGCTGCGTCCCGGCCCGTCCCAACCCTCGAGGGCTTCGCCGCGATCGCGGCCGATTACGACCTCGTCCTCTGCGATGTCTGGGGTGTGCTGCACGACGGCACCAACGCCCATCGGGGCGCCGGCGAGGCGCTGATCCGCTTCCGGGCCCTCCCGCAGGACGGGCGGCCGCGCCGGGTGGTCCTGGTCTCGAACGCGCCGCGTCCCTGGGCCGGGGTGCAGGCGATCCTCGACGGGTTCGGCGTGCCCCGCAATGCCTACGATGCGATCCTGACCTCGGGCGACCTGACCCGCAGCCTGATCGCCGCCCGGCCCGGCGAGCACGTGCACCATCTCGGGCCGGAGCGCGACGCCACGATCTTCGACGGCCTCGACGTGACCCTGGTCGACGTCGCCCGGGCCGAGCGCGTCGTCTGCACCGGACTGTTCGACGATACCCGCGAGACCGCCGAGGATTACCGCGGGACGCTGGAGGGCATGCTGGCCCGGGGCGTCCCGATGATCTGCGCCAATCCCGACCTCGTGGTCGAGCGCCGGGGCGAACTCATTCCCTGCGCCGGGCTGATCGCGGAGGCCTACGCGGCGATGGGCGGCGCGGTGACCTATGCGGGCAAGCCGCATCGCCCCGTCTACGAGGCCGCCCTCGTGCTGGCGGGCGGCCTCGACGACCGGACCGCACCGGATCGGGGCCGGGTCCTCGCCATCGGGGACGCCCTGCGCACCGACATCGCGGGCGCGTCCGGGTTCGGAATCCCCAGCCTGCTGGTGGCGCGCGGAATCCACGCGGAGGAACTCGGCGTCTCGGCGGCGCACGCCACCCTCGGGGACATCGCCGATTGGCTCGACCGTCAGGCCGTCAGGCCGGATGCGGTGATCGAGCGCCTGGTCTGGTGATCAGGCGAACAGCGCGTCGATCTCGTCCTGGGCGACGGCCGGGCCGTTGAGCTGCGGGCCGTTGAGGATGAGGAGTTCCTTGCGCACCCGGCGCTCGACCTCCTCCGGATCGATGCCGCCCTCGTCCTTGGCCTTGACGGCGCTGGCGAAGCGCGAGAGCCGGCTCTCGAGCTGGCGCAGCGCCTCCACCACCTTGGCGATCCGCTGGCCGGTGATGTCCTGGAAGGTGCAGGCCTCGAAGATGTCGTTCATGCGCGCCTCGACGGTGGCGCGGTAGTTCTTGTCGTCGGGCAGGCCGAGGATCTCCTCGGCCGTGTTCATGATGGCGTTCGTGGCGCCCGCCGTGGCGGCCACCACGCTGCCGAGCTCCTCGTGCGCCATCGGCAGGCGGTCCCGGGTGAGCTCGTTGGCCCGCAGCGCGGCGATCTCGTTGCGCAGATGGGCGATGTAGTCCGCGATCTCGACCAGCTCGCGGATCAAGGACGGCTTCTCTGGCGCGGCATTCACTTTCCGCGCCTGCTTGGCGAAGGCCATGGGTTTCCGGCTCCCCGAATGCGCTGTTCCGCGGCTGCGTTCCGGATCGATCAGGCGCCGCAGACGGCTTCGATCTTGCTCTTGAGGGTGGCGGCGTTGAACGGCTTGACGATGTAGTTGTTCACGCCGGCCTTCTTGGCGGCGATGACGTTCTCGGTCTTCGACTCGGCGGTGACCATGATGAACGGGGTGGTGCGCAGGGCCTCGTCGGCGCGGACGTGGCGGAGCAGCTCGTAACCCGTCATCGGCTCCATGTTCCAGTCGGAGATCACGAGGCCGTACTTGCGGTTCTTGAGGCGGGCGAGGGCGGCGGTGCCGTCGGAGGCGTCGTCGACCTCCTCGAATCCGAGCTGCTTCAGGAGGTTGCGGATGATACGGACCATCGTCTGATAATCGTCGACGACGAGGATCGGCATGCCGAGATCGAGGGCCATGGTTCGGTGTGCTCCGTCAGGGGATGGCGCGTGCCTCGGCACGGCGCTCCGGGAATGGGCCGGAGCGCCGAAGTCCGGACGCCCCTTGCCGATGAAACTACGCCGCATCGCATTGCGAAGCGGTTAACTGCCCGCGCGGTCCATCTTGCCTTGACTTGCCGAATGTCCGGGGATGGCGGGAATGGACCATGTCCGTCTTGACAAGGCCGCCGCCCTCGCCCCCATGCGGTCGCCATGTCCCTCGCGCCGCGCCCGTCCGACACCGCCGGTTCCGACCCGTCCAGCCTCGACGCCTTCGCCCGGCAGACCCTGGCCGACCTCGATACGCGCGCCCTGCGCCGCCGCCTCGTCGACACCGCCCGCGGACCCGGACCCGAGGCGCGCCGGCAAGGTCGGAGCCTGATCTCGTTCTCCTGCAACGATTACCTCGGGCTCTCCGACGATCCACGGGTGATCGCCGCCGGTCAGGAGGCGCTGGCGCGCTACGGGGCCGGGGCGGGCGCCTCCCGCCTCGTCACCGGCAACCATCCCGTCCTGGCCGCCCTGGAGGCGCGGCTCGCGGCCCACAAGGGCAAGGCCGCCGCCCTGGTCTTCGGCAGCGGATACATGGCCAATCTCGGCATCGTGCCGGCCCTGGCCGGGCCCAAGGACCTCGTCCTCGTCGATGCGCTCGGCCATTCCTGCCTGTTCGCCGGGACGCAGGTGTCCGGGGCGACGATGCTGCGCTTCCGGCACAACGACGTCGGGCACCTGCGGGACATCCTCGCCGCGCGCCGGGGACGGCACGGACGGGCCCTGATCCTGACCGAGCGGGTCTTCAGCATGGACGGGGACCGCGCGCCCCTGGAGGCCATCCTGGCGGTCGCCGCCGCCCACGATGCCTGGACCCTGGTGGACGATGCCCACGGCCTGGGCGTGGTGGAGGCGGGCGCCCGCGCGCCCCTCGAGATGGGCACCCTGTCGAAGTCGCTGGGCTCCTATGGCGGCTATCTCTGCGCCTCGCGCGACGTCGTCGACCTGATGACGAGCCGGGCCCGCAGCTTCGTCTACACCACGGGCCTTCCGCCCGCCTCGGCGGCGGCGGCCCTGCGCGCCCTGGAGATCATCGAGGCGGAACCCGAGCGGGCGGCCCGGCCCCTGGCCCTGGCCCGCCGCTTCACGGCTCGGCTCGGGCTGCCCGAGGCGGCCAGTCCGATCGTGCCCGTCCTCGTCGGCGCGGCGGAGGCGGCCCTGGCCCTCTCGGCCGCTCTGGAGGCGCGGGGCTATCTCGTCGTCGCGATCCGCCCGCCGACGGTGCCGCCCGGCACCGCCCGCCTGCGGGTGGCGTTCTCGGCCGCGCACGTGGCGGACCAGGTCGACGGCCTCGCCGATGCGCTGCGCGAGCTCGGCATCGGGCCGCAGAGCCCGTCCGAGTCCTGACGCGGCCGGGGATCAGGAATTGGAGCGGGCCTCGCTGCCCCCGTGATGGCGGTCCCGGAGCCGGTTCGAGCGCTCCTGCGCCCGCCGGCGCTGGGCCGAGAACCCGATCCAGCGCGTCACCAGGGGGCCGCGGCGGCGCGTGATCTGCGCCGTGTTCCCAATCTCGTGGAATTCCACGGCCTCGTCCTCGGGGAGGCCCCCATCGGAGGATCCGTCGTGGCCGAAGGCTTCGGGATGGGTCTTTTCCGTCACGACCGTGAGTCTCCCCCGGGGATACTGAGTGGTGCCATGGGCAGGCAGGGCGATGCGCGAGAGCACGATGGGGCGGGCGCCGGCCGTCGCGTTCGGAAGGCCCGATGCCGCCGCGCCGGTCCTGTCGCCGGGGGATCGGAACGTGCGAATGTCAGCGGTCATCTCGCCTGTTGCCATCTGTGCGAGATCCAGCGTGGCGCGCCGCGCGCACCCGTGATCCCATCCCCTGCACGGCCCGGCCCTCGGGTCCAGCCGCATGGGCAACAGCATAATCGATCCCGCCGCCGGGTTGAGCGGGTTGCTTGGTCTGGGAGTCCATATCTGTTGTCTCGGCGTCCCAAACCGCCGCCCGGACGGCGATGTTCCGGGCTCGGAGGCGGGCCGCCGGCCGATGGGCCGGCGCGGATCGGCCGGAATCCGGACCGACGAATCCGGCGTCCGGCTTCGCGCGAGCCCGGAGCGAGGGTCCGCTCAGGCCGCCGCGGGCGCCTCGCCGGCGGCGCGCTCGCGGGCGAGCTTGACCACGCTGACCTGATCGACCTTGCCGGTGCCGAGCATGGGGACGCGCTCCAGGACCACGACCTCCGCGGGCATCGCGATCTCCGGCACGCCCTTGCCCTTGGCGAAGCTCAGGTAGGCGGCGCGGGTCGCGTCCTTGGCTTGCGTGAACAGCACCAGCCGTTCGCCCTTGCGCGCATCCGGCACGGCGGCGACGGCGCTCGGCACGTCCGGCCAGAGTTCGGCCGCGACGGCCTCGACGCTCGCGAGCGACACCATCTCGCCCGCGATCTTGGCGAAGCGCTTGGCCCGCCCCTTGATGGTGACGAAGCCCTGGGCATCGATGGCGACGATGTCGCCGGTGTCGTGCCAGCCTTGCGGAGGCGCCTCGATGCTGCCGGGGCGCTCGGGCCGCAGGTAGCCCAGCATGATGTTGGGGCCGCGCAGGACCAGGCGCCCGCCCTCCTCGATGCCGGGCACCGGCTCCAGGCGCCACTCCTGACCGGGCAGGAGCCGGCCGACCGTGCCGAAGCGGTTGAACATCGGCGTGTTGAGGGCGACCACCGGGCCGCACTCGGTGACGCCGTAGCCTTCCAGGATGCGCAGGCCGAACTTCTCGCCCCAGGTCCTGCGGGTGGAATCCTTCACCGCCTCGGCGCCGGCCACGACGTAGCGCAGCGAGCGCAGATCGTAGGAATGGGCGGTCTTGGCGTAGCCGGCCAGGAAGGTGTCCGTGCCGAACAGGACGGTGGCGTTGGAGCCGTAGATGAGTTCGGGCACGATCCGGTAATGGAGCGGCGAGGGGTAGAGGTAGACCGGGACGCCCGAGACCAGGGGCAGCACGAGGCCTGCCGTCAGCCCGAAGGCATGGAACACCGGCAGCACGTTGAAGACCTTGTCGGTCGGCCCGAAATCGATCCGGGCCGCCACCTGCGCGGTGTTGGCGAGCATGTTGCGGTTGGCGAGCACCACACCCTTGGGCGCGCCCTCCGAGCCGGAGGTGAACAGGATCGCCGCCGGATCGTCGCCGCGCCGGGCCACCAGGGGCGCGCGCTTGGCCAGGAAGCCGCGCAGCTTGTCGCCCGTCGTGATGCCGGCGCGGATGTCCTCGAGGTAGATCAGGGTGACGGCGCCCCCGATCGCCTCCACGAGGGCGCCGAGGCGGCCCTTCTCGATGAAGGCGCGGGAGGTCAGGACGGTGTCGACCTCGGCCGTCCTGCAGGCCGACAGGATGTTGGCGGCCCCGGCCGAGAAGTTGATCATCGCCGGGACGCGGCCGGCGGAGGCCAGGGCGAACAGGGTGACGGCGGCGCCGTTGGCGTTCGGCAGCATCACGCCGAGCGGCTTGCCCGGGGCGCCGAGCCCCCGGAGCTTGCGCCCCAGGATGTTGGCGCCCATCACCAGCCGGGAGAAGCTCAAGGAGCCGGTGGGATCCTCGACGGCCGTGCGGCGCCAGCCGTGGCGGTCGCCCGCCTCGATCAGGGCCTGCATCAGGCCGCGGTCGATATCCGTGGTGCGGAAGACGAGATCGGACATGATTCCGTAGAGCGCGGCGCCCGCCGCCTGCCGGCGGGCCTTGCCCTTGAGGGCCGGGTCCACGGTAAGGGCGACCGGCGAAAGGATCGTGACGGTGACCTTCGGCCACCAGCGGCGCTTCACCTGGTTCTTCGACAGGCGCGAGAAGACGGTCTTCTCCAGCCCCTCGATCTTCACCGGCACCACCATGGCCCCGGACTTGTCGGCGATCAGGCCGGCCCCGTCATAGACCTTCATCAGGCTGCCGGTGACGGTGAGCCGCCCCTCGGGGAAGATGATCAGCGTCTCGCCGTTCTTGACCGCGTTGATCAGGGTGCGGGTGGCGAGCGGCCGGGTCGGGTCCAGCGGCATCGCCTTCGTCATCGCCAGGAACGGCTTCACCCACCAGCGCTGCGCGATGCCGTGGTCCACGGCGAAGACGGGTTCCTGGTCGAGGAGCGAGAGGGCGAGCGGCGCATCGAGGAAGGAGACGTGGTTGAGGGCGATGATGGCGTTCGGGCCGGCCTTCTCGACGTTCTCCAGGCCGCGCACCTCCAGGCGGTAGAAGGCCCGGAACAGGATCGACAGGAAATCGCGGAACGGGCTCGTGGGCAGGACGGCGAGGATGACGATGCCCGCCACGAGGTTGAGGACCCCCAGCAGGGCCAGGAGTGCGGCCATCGACCAGCCGGCCCCCTGCAGGGCGGCGAGGCCCAGCGCCCCCGTCACCATGAAGGCGGCGGTGAGCACGTTGACGGCGCCGATGACGCGGGCGCGCTTGTCCTTGTCGGTCCAGGCCTGCACGGCGGCGAAGGAGGGCACGATGTAGAGGCCGCCCGCGACCGCGAGGCCGAACAGGTCGATCGTGACGCGCAGGCCCGTGCCCGTGGTGAGGAAGTCCCAGGCCCCCGCGGGATCGCCCGAAACGGGGGGCAGGTGCGCCACCGTCCAGGCGAGGTCGAGGCCGAAGGCCCCCATGAGCAGGGCGCCGACGGGGGTGGGCAGCAGCACGATGCGGCCGCTGGCGAGCCAGGAGGCCAGCCCCGAGCCCACCGCGATGCCGATGGAGAACACCGCGAGCAGGGTCGTCACCACGGTCTCGGAGCCGTTGAGGCTCTGGCGCACGAGGACGGGCAGCAGCGACAGGATGACGGCGCCGACCAGCCAGAACCAGCTCACGATGAGCGAGCCGCGCCACAGCCGGGTGTCGCCCCAGAGGTCGCGCAGGAGGGCGCCGGTGGAGCGGGCGACGTTGGGATCGACCCGCAGGGTCGGGGCGGCCTCGCCGGTGGACGGGATCGCCCGGGCCGAGAGCCAGCACAGGACCGCGAACACCATGATCATCGAGCTGAAGGCCAGCGCGCCGCCGCCCATGGCGGTGGCGAGGCCCGCCACGATGGTGCCCAGCAGGATGGCGAGGAAGGTCGCGGCCTCCACCAGCGCGTTGCCGGCGGTGAGCTCGTCCCGGCGCAGGTGGTCGGGCAGGATGCCGTACTTGATCGGCCCGAACAGGGCCGCGATCGTGCCGAACAGGCCCAGCGCCACGAACAGCACCGGCACGGAATGCATCCAGAAGCCCAGTGCGGCGGCGGCCGCGGCGAAGATCTCGGCGAATTTCAGCCGCTTGGCGATGAGCGCCTTGTCGTAGCGGTCGGCCATCTGGCCGCCCAGACCCGAAAGGATGAAGAACGGGCCGATGAAGACCGCCCCCGCCAGGGTCACCAGCATCGGCGAGCCGCCGCCCTCGCCGCCCACCTTGAACAGGATCAGGAACACCAGGGCGTTCTTCAGGAAATTGTCGTTGAAGGCCGAGAAGAACTGGCACCAGAACAGGGGCGCGAACCGCCGCGTCGTCATCAAGGTACGGAACATGAAAGTCTCCTCGGACGACGCATGACTGCCCGCACGAGGCGGTAGCGTCAAATGGCGGGCCGTGCGTCCTTTGAACAACGTTCAAAACATATCGTCGCCGCAGATCGGGTTCAATGGCGCGATTGCACGGCGTGCAATCGGAGGGGCGGGCCTGTGCGGCGGCACACCGTCGCCCGTGCTATCGGGTCCGGATCGGCGAAGCGGGAGTGGCGATGGCGCGGGCGGAGAAGCGGGGCACGGGTCCGCGCGGCGAGCACAATCGCGACGAGTTCCTGGCGCTGGTGACGAAGGCCGCCGAGGGGCTCGTCCGGCGCGAGGGCTTGCGGGGCCTCGGGATGCGCCGGCTCGCCAGCACCATCGGCTACGCGCCGAACTCGATCTACAACGCGGTCGGCGACCTCGACGCGGTGACGATGCGGGTGAATGCCCGTACCCTGGCGCGCCTGCAGGCGACCCTCGAGGCGGTCGTGGCCCCGGAGGCCGCGCCGCCGGAGAAGGCGATGGCGCTCGCCGATGCCTACCTCGCCTTCGTCGCTGCCGACCCGCAGGTCTGGAGCCTCGTCTACGAGCACCAGATCGCACCGGACAGCGCTTTCCCGGACTGGTACGCCGAGGCTCTGGGACAGACGACCGATCTCGTCGCCCGGGTGCTCGCGCCGATGATCCCCGACGTGGATGAGCGCCGGCAGGCGGTGGCGACCCTCTGGGCGGCCCTGCACGGCCTCGCTTCGCTCTCGACCTCGCGCAAGCTCGCGGTGCTGACCCCGGAATCCCCGCGCGACCTCGCGCGCCTGCTGATCCGGCGGTTTCTCGGGACATCGGGCTCCGTGGCGCCGGATCGGCAGGACGCCTGACCGACGCCGATCGGAGCGGTCAGCGCGCGGATCCGCTGCGGCGGTTGCTCAGGCCCTTGAACAGGACCGGGTGCGGATCGTTGAGCCCGCGCGGGGACGAAGTCTCCGGCATGCCGCCGGGCGCCTCGCGCGCGCGGATCCCGGCGCCGGTCCGCCGGGCGCTCCGGTGCGGGGGCGCGTCCGCCGTCTCGCCCTCGTCCGGCCGGGGCGAGGGGAAGAGCGACAGACCCCCGAAGGCCGCCAGGCAGGCGAGGCCGATGCCGGCGGAATGCCAGCTCGGTTCGGGCGCGAGCATCATCGCGCCGAGCCCGAATACGGCGAAGGTCGCGGCGAGGTTGCGCGCTGAGAAGGGATCGCTGGCCATGGCCGCCATCCTGACGCGCCGCTGCTCACGAAGTCGTGAAGCGGAGGATTCAATTTGTAGGGATTGCGCGCCCGCGGCGCGCGGCCGCTCGGAGCGGCCCCCGGAGCAGACCGGCAGTCACGGTTCGGGGATTCCGTGCCGGAACCCGTGAGGCACAGCGTCCGGAACCGGCCCGGCGCATCTCTCCGGACCTCGCCAGCAACCGGAGACGTCGAAAGCCCGACTATGGGCTCGAACATCTTCCCGGTCCCGCATCCTGCAACCGGCGGCAACTGCGTTCTATTTCGCGGAGGCGATATCTTAAGCATTCGCTGCGCTCTCTCGCTACCAGCCGCGCATGCTGGTCCGGTCGGGCGGCTCCCCGGGTGAGGTTCGTCGTGTCGTTGCAAAATCTGTCCATCCGCGGCCGGCTGATCGCGGCCTTCTCGGTGATGACCCTGTTCGTGGTCGGGCTGGGTCTCCTCGGGCTCCTCGGCACGCAGCGCATGCGCGAGCAGAGCCTGGAGATCGAGACGAACTGGCTCCCGAGCATCCGGGTGCTGGGCGAGATCGACACCCTCACGGCGCGCATCAGCGCCGTCGTCCTGCGGCACACGCAGGCCACCGATCCGAAGCTCGCGGCCTCGATCGAAGCGGATCTGGAGCGCTTCGACAAGAAGCTGGCCGAGCGCCGGGCGCTCTACGAGCCGATGATCGCCTCGCCGGAGGAGCGCGCCCTCTACGCGACCTACATGCGCGAGGCGACCGCCTTCCTGCCCGTGCGCCAGGCCATCATGGACCTGTCGCGCAGCGGCCAGAAGGTCCAGGCCTTCGAACTCTACGAGAGCAAGGGCCTGCCGGTCCGCCGGGCCGCCTCCAACGCCCTCGACAAGCTCACCGCCCTCAACAATGACGGCGCCGCGAAGGCGCAGGCCCAGAGCAAGGCGGTCTTCGAGGACACCCGCACCTGGGGCCTCGCGGCCATGGGCCTGGCGGTCTTGCTCTCGGCCCTCTCGGCCGTGTCGATCATCCGCGGCGTGTCCGGCGGCATCGGCGCCGTGGTGAGGCCCATGCAGGCGCTGGCGGCCGGCGACCTCTCCGCGACCATCCCGCACCAGGGCGCGCGCACCGAGATCGGCACCATCGCGGACGCCGTGCAGGTGTTCAAGGACGGCCTGATCCGGATGCGGGCCCTCGAGGAGGAGACGGTCCTGGCGCGGGCGGGGGCGGAGGCGCAGCGCCAGGCGGCGATGCGGGCGATGGCGGATAG
>NZ_JBYSXL010000018.1:17836-71851 GCF_058782155.1 Methylobacterium sp. FW306-05-D | reverse complement strand
GGCTCGGGAAGGGGCCGGGCCGCGGGTTTCTCCCCCCCTCTGCGGGGAAGGGTGGTCGCGCAGCGACCGGGAGAGGGGCACGCCGCAGCCGGAGAGGTCGCCCCCTCTCCCGACCCGCTTCGCGGGCCACCCTCTCCCGCAGAGGGGAGAGGGAGAGGCGCCTCAGACGCCGGCGCGCGCCATGTCGAGATAGAGTTCCCGCAGGCGCCGGGTATGCGCGCCGGGGCGGCCCGCGCCGACCGTCCGGCCGTCGATCGCGATCACCGGCATCACGAAGGCGGAGGCGCTGGTGTAGAAGGCCTCGGCCGCCTCCAGGGCCTCGGAGACGCTGAACAGCCGTTCCTCCAGGGCGAGGCCGGCCTCTTCGGCGAGGCGCAGAACCGCCTTGCGGGTGATGCCGGGCAGGAGCGCCGTGGACAGGGGACGCGTGACGAGGGCGCCGCCCTTCGTGACGATGAAGGCCGTGGAGGACGAGCCCTCGGTGACCGCATCGTCCTCCACCATCCAGGCCTCGGCGACGCCCGCCGCGGCGGCCTGCTGCTTGGCGAGCACCTGGGCCAGCAGGGCCACCGACTTGATGTCCCGGCGCTTCCAGCGAAGATCCGGCACCGTGATGATCCGGGCGCCGGTCTCGGCGAGCGGGTTGGCCGCCACCGTCTTGGCCTGGGTGAACATCATCACGGTGGAGGCGGTGCCGGCCGGCGGATAGGCGAAGTCGCGCTCGTACACGCCGCGCGTCACCTGCATGTAGACCAGCCCCTCGGTGAGCCCGTTGCGGGCGACGAGTTCGGTCTGCAGGCCGATCCACTCCGGTATCGTGTGCGGATTGGCGATGTCGATTTCGCCCAGCGAGCGGTCGAGGCGGGCCAGATGCGCCTCGTTGTCGACGAGGCGCCCGTCGAGCACCGCGGAGACCTCGTAGATCCCGTCGGCGAAGAGGAAGCCCCGGTCCATGATCGGCACGCGCGCCTCGGCGAAGGGCAGGAAGTCGCCGTTCAGGTAGACGATGCGGGCCTGGGACACGGGGTTACCTCTTCGGTCCGGGGGATGCGGGTCGGGGCAGGCAGGATTCGTGCGCGGGCTCAGCTTTGCCCGAACACCCGCGCGAAGATCGTGTCCACGTGCTTGAAGTGGTAGCCGAGATCGAAGCACTCCTCGATCTGCTCCGGGGTGAGCGCGGCGGTGACGTCGGCATCGGCCTTGAGGAGGGCGAGGAAGTCGCCCTCGCCGCGCCAGACCGGCATCGCGTTGCGCTGGACCAGGCGGTAGGAATCCTCGCGGGAGACCCCGGCCTGGGTCAGGGCCAGCAGCACCCGCTGCGAGTGGACGAGGCCGCCGAGCTTGTCGAGGTTGCGCTGCATGTTGTCCGGATAGATCAGCAGCTTGTCGATGACGCCGGTGAGGCGGGCGAGGGCGAAGTCGAGGGTGACGGTGGCGTCCGGCCCGATCATGCGCTCCACCGAGGAGTGCGAGATGTCGCGCTCGTGCCAGAGGGCCACGTTCTCCATGGCGGGCAGGGCGTAGCTGCGCACCATGCGGGCGAGGCCCGTCAGGTTCTCGGTGAGCACGGGGTTGCGCTTGTGCGGCATCGCCGAGGAGCCCTTCTGGCCTTCGGAGAAGAATTCCTCCGCCTCCAGCACCTCCGTGCGCTGGAGGTGGCGGACCTCGATGGAGAGCCGCTCCACGGATGAGGCGACGACGCCCAGGATCGCGAAGAACATGGCGTGGCGGTCGCGCGGGATGACCTGGGTCGAGACCGGCTCGGGGGTCAGGCCCATGGCCTTGGCGACGTATTCCTCCACCCGCGGGTCGATGTTGGCGAAGGTGCCGACGGCGCCCGAGATGGCGCAGGTGGCGATCTCCTCCCGCGCCGCCAGGAGGCGGGCGCGGGCGCGCTCGAACTCGGCATAGGCCCCGGCGAGCTTGAGACCGAAGGTGACCGGCTCGGCATGGATGCCGTGCGAGCGGCCGATGGTCGGCGTCATCCTGTGCTCGAAGGCGCGGCGCTTGAGGGCAGCGAGCAGGGCGTCGACGTCCTTGATCAGAAGGTCGGCGGCGCGGACGAGCTGCACGTTGAGGCAGGTGTCGAGCACGTCCGACGAGGTCATGCCCTGGTGGACGAAGCGCGCCTCGGGGCCGACGATCTCGGCCAGATGCGTCAGGAACGCGATGACGTCGTGCTTGGTCACCGCCTCGATGGCGTCGATGCGGGCCACGTCGAAGACCGCGTCGCGGCCCTTCTCCCAGATCGTGTCGGCGGCCTGCTTCGGCACGACGCCGAGCTCGGCCAGCGCGGTGGTCGCGTGGGCCTCGATCTCGAACCAGATCCGGAAGCGCGATTCGGGGGACCAGATCGCGGTCATCTCGGGGCGGCTGTAGCGGGGGATCATGCGGGCGCCTCGGTCTACGCGTCGGAAAAAGGGGCAGCGGGATCAGGGGCGCCTAGCATGCGCGGCGATGGCGCTCAACGCGGGCGGGGCGGGGCCCGTCGAACCGGGGGCCCGAACCGGCAGCGCACCCTGCGCGTGGCATTCCTACAACAGGCCGGTCCGGATCGTCCCACCCTGGAACATTTCCAGGATTAAAGTCCGTAATAATTTTGCCGAATGTTGCGAACGCGTTGGCCGGCTGTTTCGATCGCTTCTTAGAAGCCCTGTAAAAACAAAGCTCAGGAAACGCCGCCCGGCCCGCTTGATCCTGTCTTAGCGCCCCTTCAAGGGGTGCGCCACGCCCTGTGACTGAATTCGTGGGCGCAAAACCAACAAGACACGGTCTCTCGAGCGGGCGGTACGATCATGAACACTGGAGCAGCATCCCGGGTCCTCGCAACCCTCCTGTGCGGAACGGCCCTGGCGACCACCGCCCGGGCACAGCCGGTGCTGCCGCCGGAGAGCACGGCCGTGACCCTGGACCAGCTCAGCATCGAGGGCGTGCGCGGCAACACGGTGGGCTATCTGACCCGCGCCACCCGCAGCGCGACGAAGACCGACACCCCGCTCCTCGACACCCCGCAATCGGTGACGATCGTCGGCCAGGAGCAGATCCGGGACCAGAACTTCCAGAACCTCACCGACCAGCTGCGCTACGTGCCCGGCGTGATCCCAGCCCAGGGCGAGAGCAACCGCGACGAGGTCGTCATCCGCGGCCAGAAGACCAACGCGGACTTCTTCGTCAACGGCGTGCGCGACGACGTGCAGTACTTCCGCGATCTCTACAACATCGAGCGGATCGAGGTTCTCAAGGGCCCGGATTCGCTGATCTTCGGCCGCGGCGGCGGCGGCGGCGTGATCAACCGCGTCCTGAAGGAGGCCGACGGCCTGCGCGTGCGCCAGATCGTGGCCGGCGTCGGGCAGTTCAACCAGAAGCGCGTCGCCGTCGATGTCGGCGACCGCATCAGCGACAGCGTGTTCTTCCGCCTCAACGGCGTCTTCGAGGACAGCCAGACCTACCGCCAGTTCGGCGAGCTGCAGCGCTACGGCATCAACCCCACGATGACGTTCCTGCTGGGGCCGGCGACGACCCTGAAGCTCTCCTACGAGTACTTCCACGACGACCGCTTCCCCGATCGCGGCATCCCCTCGCAGAACGGCCGTCCGTACAATTACCGCAACAACATCCGCACCTTCTTCGGCAACCCGGACGTGAACACCACCCGGGTCGACGCCAACATCGCCACGGCGACCCTCGACCACACCTTCGAGTCCGGCGTGCAGATGCGCAACCAGCTGCGCTTCGCCGACTATAACCGCTTCTACGCCAACACCCTGCCGGGGGCGCCGGTCAACGCCGCCGGCACGCAGGTGCCGATCGCCGGCTACCGCAACGAGACCGACCGGACGAACTACTTCAGCCAGAACGACTTCACCTACAAGTTCCTCACCGGCGACGTGAAGCACACGCTGCTCGCCGGCTTCGAACTCGGCTACCAGGAGGGTCTCGCCTTCCGGCAGACGGCCTTCTTCCAAACCGGCAACAGCCTCGTCACCAGCGTGGTGGTGAACCCGATGTCGCCGATCACCCGGGCGCCGGTGACCTTCCGCAACAACGGCACCACGGACGCCAACTTCCGCTACGATCTCGGCCTCGCCGCGGCCTATGCCCAGGACCAGATCGACCTGAACGAGTACGTCCAGATCGTCGGCGGCCTGCGCTACGACTACTTCGATTTCTCCTCGCGGGGCCGGGTCACGGGCCTGACCAACGAGCGCGTCGACAACCTCGTCTCGCCGCGCGCCGGCCTCGTGATCAAGCCGCTGGCGAACCTCGCCTTCTACGGCAGCTACAGCGTGTCCTACCTGCCGTCCTCGGGCGACCAGATCGGCGTGTTCACGCCCGGTCTCGCCATCGCCAAGCCGGAAGGATTCGAGAACCTCGAAGTGGGCGTGAAGTACGACGTCACCCCGACCTTCCAGGTCACCGGCGCCCTGTACAACCTCGACCGCACCAACCAGCGCCTCCCCGATCCCAACCGGGCGGGGTTCTTCCTCCTGTCGGGCCGGACCAACACGCAAGGGGCCGAGATCGGCGCCAACGGCTACCTGACCGACTGGTGGCAGATCGCCGGCGGCTACGCCTTCACCGATGCGCGGATCGACAGCGCGGTGTCGGCCACCATCGTGAAGGGCAACACCGTCGGGCTGGTGCCGTTCAACAGCGTCTCCCTGTGGAACAAGTTCGACATCACGCCGGAATTCGGCCTCGGCATCGGGGTGATCCACCAGACCCACACCTTCGCCACCTCCGACGACACCGTGCGGCTGCCGGGCTACACGCGCTTCGACCTCGGCCTGTTCTACCAGGTCAGCGAATCGGTCCGGGCGCAGGTGAACATCGAGAACCTGTTCGACCGGCGCTACATCTACACCGCCGACAACAATCAGAACATCACGCCGGGCGCCCCGCGCACGATCCGGGCGCAGATCATCGCCAAGTTCTGAGACAGCGCGGCGGGTGGACCTATTCCACCCGCTGCCAGCCGGGCCCCATCAGGCGCTCCTGCGGAGTGAAGCGGGCCTTGTAGTCCATCTTGCGCGAGCCCTCGACCCAGTAGCCGAGATAGAGGTAGGGCAGGCCGAGATCGGCCGCGCGGCGGATGTGGTCGAGGATCATGTAGGTGCCCAGCGAGCGGTGCGCCTCGGCCGGGTCGTAGAACGAGTAGACCATCGACAGGCCGTCGGCGAGGACGTCGGTCAGGCAGAGGGCGACGGTGGGCCCGGTGCCGCGCCCGTTGATCGCCGTGTCGGGGCCGCGCCGGCGATAGGTGACGAGGTGGGTGTCGACGTGGCTGTCCTCGATCATCATCGCGTAGTCGAGCACGGTCATGTCGACCATGCCGCCGTCGCCGTGGCGCGCGTCGAGGTAGCGCCGGAACAGGGCGTATTGCTCCGAGGCCGGGCGGTTGGGCTCCGGGGTGCCGACGAGATCGGCGTTGCGCTGGAGGATGCGGCGCTGGCTGCCCGAGGGCTTGAAGTCGGAGACCACCACCCGCACCGAGATGCAGGCGCGACAGGATTCGCAGGCCGGCCGGTAGGCGATGGTCTGCGAGCGGCGAAAGCCCCCCTGCGTCAGGATCTCGTTGAGGTCGCGGGCGCGGCGCCCGACGAGGTGGGTGAACACCTTCCGCTCTTCCTGACCCGGCAGGTAGGGGCAGGGGGAGGGCGCCGTCAGGTAGAATTGCGGGGTGTCCCGGGAATGGCTCGTCACGCTGTCTGTCGCCCGCCGCGCGGGGCGCGCCCAGCGCACCCCAAGACTTGAGTGTATCCGCAACGCGGACGGGCTCAACACCCTGTGAGGGTTCCGCGACGATTTCGTACGAAACCTTGATCGTCCCCTGCGCCCCCGCCTTGCAAAGCCGGCAAGCCTCGCAAAACCGGCAGGCCCGGAAGCGGCGCCTCAGCCGGCGCGGACCACCGCGAGGCCGAGGAGCAGGTCGTGGCCGAGGCGGCGGTCGGCCCGCACGAGGCCGATGCCGACATCGAGCACCCAGAGCAGGAAGGCCGAGGCGACCGCCACGTAGAACAGCAGCGCGTGGATCGCCGCCGTGAGATAGTCGACGCGGGCCCCGCTCTCCGGCGCGACCACGCGCAGGCCCATCATCCGCATGCCCCAGGTGCTCTGGCCGGGGCCGCCCACCGTGATGGCGCTGTAGAGGATGCCGCTCGCCGGCAGGATCGCGAACAGGGTCCAGCCGAGGCCGAAGGTGAGGAGCCCGATCACCGTGATCACCAGGGTCAGCAGCGCGGTGAATCCGAAGATGAACAGGATGTCGAGGAGATAGGCGACGAAGCGCGCGCCGAGGCTGCCCCGGACGTAGGGCACGGGGAATTGCGGGGCGTAGCCGGTCCGCACGGGATCGGCGTAGGGGCTGTGCGTCTCGCGCATCGGGCGCTCCTGGGTGTCGCTCGCGGGAGGGAGCGGCAGGGATCTCGGCCAAGAGATGGGCGCGGGGCGCGCAACTTCCAAGATCAGCCCTCTCAAGATCGGCCTTCCCGAGATCGGCGTTCCTCGGATCGGCCCGTCCAGGGTCACCCTATCCAGGATTGCTCCCGTCACGGCGCCGCGCGGCCGGCCGGAGCCTTCGATCCCGGGTCGGCGGCCGCGGCTTCCGGGGTGTCGAGGTAGTACTGCCGCAGGAGGAACAGGCGGGCGCCGTTGACCGGACCGGTCTCGGTGGCGAGGCCGAGGAGTTCGGCCCCGGGACCGAAGCGGCAGGTGACCCAGCGCTGGCGCGCGGCCTGCCCGGGTCGGCCCGCCACGGCGTAGTCGACCCGAAGCTCGTCCGGCGTCGCGCCCGTGCCGATGCGCAGGAGCCGGACCTCGGTGTCGGGGGGCGCCAGCGCCGGGACGGCGCGCCGGCAGATCATCGCGCGCTGGCGGTCGACGGAACTCTCGCAGGCGGCGAGCCCGAGAAGCGCCGGCACGAGCACGAGGGCCAGGATCGGCCCAGGCGCGGCGCGTCGCGGCCTCACGCGCCGGCGCGCAGCCGCTCGGCGACCCGCAGCGCGTAGTAGGTGAGCACGCCGTCGGCGCCGGCGCGCTTGAAGGCCAGCAGGCTCTCCACCATGGCCCGCTCGCCGTCGAGCCAGCCGTTGCGGGCCGCGGCCTCGATCATCGCGTACTCGCCCGACACCTGGTAGGCGAAGGTCGGCACGGCGAACTCGTCCTTCACCCGGCGGATGATGTCGAGATAGGGCAGGCCGGGCTTCACCATGACGGAATCCGCGCCCTCCGCGATGTCGAGGGCGACCTCCCGGATGGCCTCGTCGGAATTGCCGGGGTCCATCTGGTAGGTGCGCTTGTCGCCCACCAGCGCGGCCTGGGTACCGATGGCGTCCCGGAACGGACCGTAGAACGCGCTCGCGTACTTGGCGGCGTAGGCCATGATCTGCACGTCGCGGAAACCGGCCCGGTCGAGGCCGGCCCGGATCGCGCCGACCCGCCCGTCCATCATGTCCGAGGGGGCGATGATGTCGGTGCCGGCCTCGGCCTGGATCAGGCTCTGCTCCACGAGGAGGGCCACGGTCTCGTCGTTGAGGATCGCGCCATCCTCCAGCAGGCCGTCATGGCCGTGGCTGGTATAGGGATCGAGGGCGACGTCGGTCATGATCCCGAGCTCCGGGACCGCCGTCTTCACGGCGCGCACCGCCCGGCAGACGAGGTTTTCGCGGTTGAGCGACTCCGAGCCCGTCGGGTCGCGCAGGGACGGCTCGGTATAGGGAAAGAACGAGATCGCCGGGATGCCGGCGCGGGCGGCCTTCTCGGCGTCGCGCACGACCTCGTCCACGCTGAGACGCTCGACGCCGGGCATCGACGCGATGGGCTCGCGCCGGCCCGATCCCTCGATGACGAAGAGCGGCCAGATCAGGTCGTCGACCGTCAGGGTATGCTCGCGCACGAGCCGGCGCGACCACTCGGCCTTGCGGTTGCGCCGCGGGCGCTGGGTCAGGCCGAGGGCCGCCGGGCGGGCGGCCTCCTGGGCCGTCTCGACCGCCAGGGGACGCGGGGTCGGGGGTTCGTGTGTCATCGGCTCGAACTCGACGGTTTTCGGCCCAAGTCTCGGCCGGAAGGGCTCTGGCCGGGGCGGGCGAGCACGGGCCTACCACATCGGCAAAAGCCTCTGAAACCCGTGATGCCGACGCAGGGACGGCGCTCCTTCGCGCATGCCGGAACGGACCGACCCGCCACCGCTCCGATTGACGCCGCGCGCCAAAATCCCGTCTAAGCAGGCGATCCAACCGGGAGCGACGATGGCGGATTCGGGTGAAGCGGAGATCCTGTTCGAGCGGCGCGGGGCGGTGGGCCTCGTCACGCTGAACCGGCCGCGCGCCCTGAACGCCCTGTCCCTGGCGATGCTCGGGGCGATGCAGGCGCAGATGGACGCCTGGGCCGGGGACGCCGCGGTAACCCGGGTGGTGCTGCGCGGGCGGGGCGGGCGCGCCTTCTGCGCCGGCGGCGACATCCGGCAGATCTACGCCCTCGCCAAGGCCGGTGAGCAGGCCGCGGTCGATGCCTTCTGGCGCGCCGAGTACGGCCTCGACGCCGCGGTGAAGCGGTTCCCCAAGCCCGTGATCAGCCTGATCGAGGGCCTGGTCATGGGCGGCGGCAACGGGATCTCGGTGCATGGCAGCCACCGGGTCTCGTCGGAAACCTACAGCTTCGCCATGCCGGAGGTCGGAATCGGCCTGTTTCCCGATGTCGGCATGACCTACGTGCTGCCGCGCCTGCCCGGCCTGACCGGGACCTACCTCGCCCTGACGGGCACCCGGATCGGACCGGGGGACGCCCACGCGGTGGGCCTCGCCACCCATCACGCGGAAGCGGCGGCGTTCGACGCGATCGTGGACGCCCTCGCGTCCGGCGCGGCGATCGATCCGGTGCTCGCCGCCCATGCCCGGCCGGTGCCCGGGCCCGGGCCCCTGGTCGAGGCACGGGCCGTCATCGACGCGTGCTTTTCCGCCGATACCGTCCCGGAGATCCTGGCGCGCCTCGACGCGGACGGCTCCGCCTTCGCGGTCGAGACCGCCGCGCTGATGCGCACGCGCTCGCCCACCAGCCTGACCCTGGTGCGCGCGCAGATGCGGCGGGGCGCCGCCCTGAGCTTCCCCGAGGCGATGCGGCTGGAATACCGCATGGTCGGCGCCCTGATGCGCGGCCACGATTTCTTCGAGGGCGTGCGCGCCGCCGTCATCGACAAGGACGGCGCCCCCGCCTGGAACCCCGCGACCCTGGAGGCCGTCGATCCCGCCGCGATCGCGGCGGCCTTCGCGCCGTCGGACGGGCCGGAGCCGTCCTTCGCAGGATCGGACGAGCGATGAGGAGAGGTCCCGCGTGCGCGGTTTGACGAAGGTACCGGGCCCGCGCGAGATCCGCGGCCGCGGCCAGGAGGGCGGCGCCGACCGGATCGAGCGCAGCCCCCAGGGGCCGCAGACCGGCTGGGACGTGGTGCTGGTGTGGTTCATGCGCGCCATCGCCCTGGCCTGGCTGACGAAGGCCGTCGTGACCTGGGCCGGCATCCTCGACGTCCTGCCGGATTGGCGCCCCTTCGAATCGGAGACGCTCGGACGCCAGAGCGTGATCGTCTACTTCGCGGTGATCGATCCGATGGCGGCGGTGGGTCTCTGGCTGACGAGTGCCTGGGGCGGCGTGGTCTGGCTGCTGGCCGCCACGAGCGCGCTCACCCTGGCCATCCTGACGCCTCAGCTTCTCCCGATGGCGCCCGTATACCTGGCAATACAGGCGGGAATTATTGCGTTTTATTTTATCTTCTCTTTCCTGGCGGCGCGGGAAATCCGGTAAACGACAGGTTACGACGATCACTTCATCTTGCATTTACCGAGAGAGGTAAATCGCAAATTCATCCTATCGCTTAAAGCGTCTTTCATCTGGCACTCCTAGGTTGGCTTCATGAGCGGTGGCGAAGAACACCGGCCCTGAAACACCCGAGACCTGATGAGGCCCATGATGAAGTCCCAGGCTGCCAAGGTTAGCAAGACCGCCAACGCTCCCGAGGCCGCTCCGGCGCACGGCTCCTATCTTGAGGCCCTGCACCTCGTCGAGCGCCTGCACCGCCGCCTTCTCGACGTGATCAAGGACGAGTTCGAGCGCCGCGACCGCGAGGACGTGAACAGCGTCCAGGCGCTGCTGCTCTACAACATCGGCGACAAGGAGCTCACCGCGAGCGAGCTGCGCACCAAGGGCTACTATCTCGGCTCGAACGTCTCCTACAACGTCAAGAAGCTCGTCGAGGCCGGCTACCTGCACCATGCCCGGTCGAAGACCGACCGCCGCTCGGTCCGCATCAGCCTGACCGACAAGGGCCGCCAGGTCCACGACATCATCCAGAGCCTCTACGACAAGCACGCCCGCACCATCCAGCCGATCGGCGGCATCTCGGACGACGATTTCGGCCGCCTCAACACCGCGCTCAGCCGCCTGGAGCGCTTCTGGACCGACCAGATCCGCTACCGCCTCTGAGGGCGCGCCGCCACCGCGACGCCTCGCCAAGCCCGGTTCGCCGGGCTTGTTCGCGTTTCGAGGCTCCCCGGCCGCGGCGCTCAGCCGGTCAGGAGCCGGCGTGCTCGGCCGATTCCTCGCCCGCCGGCTTGCCGTCGTCGCGGGCGCGGTGGAGCATGAAGATCGCGAGCACCATCGTCAGGATCAGGCCCGCGAGGACGCCGAGCTCGATCATCGAGGCCTGGAACAGCGCCTGCTTCTCGGGCGACCAGTCCTTGGCGTGCGTGATCTCCGAGGATTGCAGGGTGATCACCAGGACCCGCCGGATCGAGGCGATGAGCCCGACGATCAGGAACGGCTCGCAGGTCAGCTTGCCCGAGCGCATCGACACCCGCACCGTGTGCAGGATCTCGATCAGCATCAGCAGGAACAGCAGCCGGTCCACCACCTCGAGGATCTGGTCGGCGCCCCCGAGGTGGCGCAGGGCCTCCCAGGTCAGCGCGGAGGCATCGATCAGCGCGACGAGGGCGGTCAGCGCGAGAAGGAGGCCGAGGGCCGCGTAGATCGCGTGCTCCGTATGAAGAAAGACGAAGCTCGCCGCCCGCGTGAGCCGGCCCTGATCCTCCCGGTCGTCGGACATGACGCGCTCCCCCCTTTTGATCCGGCGATCAGACAGGATCGGCGCACGAGCGTCCAGCGTGGCCACGCTCCGAGACCGCTCGGCACGCGGCGACGGGACCGGTCCGGACGATCACGAGCGCGTCAGCGGAGGGCGGAGCCCGGGCGACGGGACCCGCGGCCGGTCAGAGCATGTCCTCGACCCGGATCGGCAGACCGCGGATGCGACGGCCGGTGGCGTTGAACACCGCGTTGGCGATCGCGGCGTTGACGCCGATGATGCCGAGTTCGCCCAGGCCCTTGAGGCCGAGGGGATTCACGGTGTCGTCGGGGTCGGGCAGCAGCAGGGCCTCGACCTCCGGCGCGTCGGCGGCGGTGGCGACGAGATACTCGGCGAGATCCGGGTTGCGGTAATGGCCGCGGTCGAGGATCGTCTCCTCCAGGAGCGCCGAGCCGAGCCCCCAGATCATCCCGCCGGTGAGCTGGCTGCGCGCCGTCAGCGGGTTGAGCACGCGCCCGGCCGCGAAGGCGCCGAGGAGCCGCGGCACCCGGACCTCGCCGGTCTCCTCGTGGACCAGGACCCGTGCGAACTGGGCCCCGAAGGCCCAGGACAGCGACCGACCGTCGGCCCCGGTACCGAGAGCCATCCTGCCCGATTCGATCGCCGCGAGGGCCTCCGGCCCCGAGCCCTCGGGGGTGAAGGCCGCCACCGTCTCGATCCCGCCCGGATCGAGCCCGGCGACGACGGCCCCCAGCGGGCAGGTCCGCCCGTCCGGCGCCACGAGAGCGCCCGCTCGCAGGCGCAATCCAGCGGGATCGGCCCCGGCCAACGGTCCAGCCGAGGGGCCGGTCTCGACGGCGGCAAAGGCCAGACGGGCCCGGAGCGTCTCGCAGCCCTGCGCCAGGGTGTGGAGCAGGCTCGTCGTGGTGGACGAGCCGCCCGAGAGGCCGGCGGCGGGCAGGTCGGTGTCGCCGAGGCGGACCTCGACCGATTCGGGCGCGATCCCGAGCCATTCGGCGGCGCCGAGGGCCAGCAGCGTCGTGATGCCGTTGCCGATCTCGTGATGGGCGGTGGCGACCGTGGCGCGGCCTTCGGCGTCGAGGCGGACCCGCATGGTGGCGGGGGAGATCTTCACGGGCCGGACCGAGGCCGCGCAGCCGAGGCCGATCCGCCAGGGTCCGTCGCGCATCCGTCCCGGCTCCGGATCGCGCGCCGCCCAGCCGAAGGCCTGCGCGCCGGCATCGAAGCAGGCCATCAGCGGCCGCGAGGAGAACGGCTTGCCCGAGATCGGGTCGGTGGCCGTGTCGTTGCGCCGGCGCAGTTCGATGGGATCGAGTCGGAGGGCGACGGCCATCTCGTCGACGGCGCTCTCCAGGGCGAAGAGGTAGGGCACCTCGGGGGGAGCCCGCATCGGCCCCGGAGTGTTCCGGTCGACCCGCGCGGCCCGCTCGTCGGTGCGCACGGCCGGGCAGGCATAGAGGCTCGCGGTGACGTCGGTCCCCTCCATGGCGAAGGGGTCGAAGCGCGAGGTGACGACCTCGGCCTCGTGCACGAGGGCGGTAAAGCGCCCGTCCCGGGTCGCCCCCAGGCGGATGTCGTGCCGGGTCTCCGGGCGATGATTGGCGATGGTGAAGCCGTCCCGGCGGCTGGCGACCAGGGAGACCGGCCGGCCGAGGATGCGGGCGGCCAGCGCGACCGGCGCCGTGTATTGCGACAGGGCGAATTTCGAGCCGAAATGGCCGCCGATCAGGCCCGACACCACCCGGATGTCCCCCGGGTCGAGACCGAGCTGCGCGGCGAGGCCGTGCCGGACGGCGCCGATGTAGCGCGAGGGCTCGTAAACGGTGAGGCGCGGTCCGTCCCAGGCGCAGGTCGTGCCGAACAGCTCGATCGGGTTGTGGTGCTGGATCGGCGTCGCGTAGCGGGCGGCGACCGTCACGTCGGCCCGGTCGAGGGCGCCGTCGGCGTCGCCGGTGCGGGGGTCGTGGTGCTTCGGCTTCAGGTCGGCGAGCCGCAGCGTCTCGGCCAGGGGGGCGTCGAACCCGTCGGCGAAGTCTTCGGCCGCGTAGCGCACGATGGTCCGGGCGGCGGCCTCCCGGGCGGCCTCGACGGTCTCCGCCACCACCAGGGCGACGATCTGGCCGGCATAGGCGACGGCGTCCGATCCCAGCGGCAGGTGCCCGCTATTGGCAAAGCCCCCCGCCATGAGATGCTTCACCGGCCGGATCGCGCCGGCGAAATCCCGGTGGGTGAAGATGCGCAGGCAGCCCGGGACAGCCGCGGCCGCCGCGAGGTCGAAGCCGATGATCCGCCCGCGCGGAATCGTGCTGGCCACCAGGGCCCCGTGGACGAGCCCCGGCAGGGGCCGGTCCGAGGCATAGGCCGCCCGGCCGGTGACCTTGTCACCGCCCTCGACGCGGGGATGCGGATGGCCGAGCCAGGCCGCCTGATCGCGCGCGTCGGTCGGTCTCGCCATCGGCCTCTCCTCGCCTCACGGCAGGAGTAACCGCGGGATCGGCCCGCCCGATCCGGGCGCGCGACCCCGAGTCGCTCACGGCGGCTCTCAGGCGAGGAAGGGCAGCAGGCGGTCGAGCACGATCTCCGGCGCCTCCTCCTGCAGCAGGTGCCCGCAGGGGAGGGCGTGCCCCTCCACCCGTTCCGCCTTCTCGCGCCAGGTCGCGGCGACGTCGTAGAGTTCGCCGACCGTGCCGCGCGCGCCCCACAGGGCGAGGAGCGGCGCGGCGACGCGGCGCCCGGCCGCGTCGTCGGCGGCATCGTGTTCGAGATCGATGCCGGCCGCGGCGCGGTAATCTTCGCAGATCGCGTGGATGCTGCCGGGGGCGCGGTAGCAGCGCAGGTATTCCCGGATCAGCGCCTCGCTCGGAATCCCGGGCGTCCGGCTCTGGCCGGCGAGGTGGTGGCGCAGATACGCCTCCGGGTCGGCGCCGATCATCCGCTCGGGCAGGGGTGCCGGCTGGATCAGGAAGAACCACCAGAAGTACCGGGTCGCGAAGGCACGGTCGGTGCGGGCGTACATCGTCTGCGTCGGTGCGATGTCGAGGACGGCGAGGCGGTCCACCGCGGCGGCGTGGTCGAGGGCCATGCGGTGCGCGACGCGCCCGCCGCGATCATGCCCGACCACGGCGAAGCGCTCGTAGCCGCAGGCGCGCATCAGCGCCACGGCGTCGGCCGCCATGGCCCGCTTGGCGTAGGGCGCGTGATCGGCCGTGGAGTCCGGGCGATCCGAGTCGCCGTAGCCGCGCAGGTCGGGGGCGACCACCGGATGGCCGGCCGCCCGGAGCCGCGGCGCCACCGCGTGCCAGGTGGCGTGGGTCTGCGGATGGCCGTGCAGCAGCAGCACCGGCAGGCGCTGCCCGCCGGGGGACAGGGCGGTCCGGAGGCGGAGGTCGGGCAGCGCCACGTCGGCCAGGTCGAAGCCGGACAGGAACGGGCAATGCCCGCGGCTGAGGATGTCGATCGGCGGCATGAGGTCCCGATACCCGTGCGGCGAGGTCGGCCGCGGGCCGAGAACCGCCCGGACGGCCCGGCGACACTGACGCGACTCCGCGCCGGGGGCAATCCGGGACCTTTCCGCCGACGCACCGTCGGCGGCGGCGGGGCCGCTCGTCTCAGCCCTTCCAGTTCTTCAGGGCCGCGAAGGGGCTTAGCGCCGGATCGGCCGCCGGCGGGTTGAGCACCGGCTCGACCTGGGCGATGGCGTCCGCCAGGGAGAAGGCCGAGCCGCTGGTCAGCTTGCCGCCGGCCGCGTCCTTGTGGCCGCCGCCGCGGAAGCGCCGCGCCCCGTCCAGCGCGGTCTCGTTGTTGGAGCGGAAGGACATCGTCCCGGCCCGCTGCACGTTGAGGACGCGCTTGGCCCGCCCGCTCTCCATGATCAGGTCCGAGACCCGCTGGAAGGTGCCGGAATCGAGGCCGAAGGACATCAGCGTACCGTCCGACAGGGGGTGGAACAGGTCCGAGCGGGCGAGCACCCGGGCGATGCGCATGCGGGTGGTGAGGCTGCGGTCGTCGCCCTCGTCGTCGGCGAGGTAGGCGTCGAGGATGGCCTTGCGCAGGGCCGGGACCTGGCCCTCGATCACGGCCGGGGAGGCGCCGTCGCCGAGGAGGCGGGCCACCCCGAGCAGGAGGTCGCCGACGAAGCGGTCGTGCCAGGGATGGCCGATCGGCACGAGGTTGGAGACGTTGTCCCAGAACATCTCGTCGAGGCTCAGGCCGCTGCGGAATTCCGGCCGGTCCTTGCGCCAGAGGTCGACCGCGTCCACCGCCGTCACCAGGGCGCCGAGGATCGGGTCCTCGCCGGCCGCGCGGGTCGCGTAGAGCGTCCGGTGCTCGTAGGCCATGCGCGTGGCGCAGCGGGCCTCGTCGATGAGCACGACGACGTTCGGGTCCTCGAGGTCGAAGCGCAGGAGGCCCGGCACGTCCGGATCGGCCTGGGGCGCCAGGCCCTGGTCGCGCAGCTGGTCCACCGAGGAGGCGTGGTGGTCGAGCACCACGAGGCGGTGGCGCGCCTCCGGCTCGCGGCGGCGGTTGAGGGCGGCGAAGTTGCGGATGAAGGTCACCGCGACCGCCTCGAGACCGAGATCGGTCATCAGGATCATCTCGGGCGCCGCGGTCTTTCCGAGGCGCTTCAGCTCGGTCTCGACCACCGGCCCGACATCGGAGTAGCGCGGGACGTGCACGATCCGGGCGATGTCGGCGAACTGGCCGGCCACCGTGGAGGCGCCGTAGCCGTCGAGATCGTGATGGGTGATCTGGGTGATCTTCAAGGGCCTGTCCTCGGGCGGGTCGCGCAGCGCGGGCGTCGCGTGTCGTCTGTCGCAGCGTCTCGGCGCCCTTATGCGGCACGCCCGCCTCCGCGGCGAGCCCCGGCGCGCCCGGCGTCGGTTCGGCGGTGGATCGCGGGGAAGCCGGGCTTGATTCCCGCGGCCGGACCGGGAATCTGCGAACAGACCACGAACACGGGCCGACAAACCGATCGGGAGGGGCGTCCGCGATGGACCCGGACGACGCGGGCGCGATCCGCAAGATCATCCACATCGACATGGACGCCTTCTACGCCTCCGTGGAGCAGCGCGACGATCCCGCCCTGCGCGGCCGGCCGGTGGCGGTGGGCGGCTCGCGCGAGCGCGGTGTGGTCGCGGCGGCGAGCTACGAGGCGCGGGCCTTCGGCGTGCGCTCGGCCATGCCCTCGGTGACGGCGCGCCGGCTCTGCCCCGACCTCGTCTTCGTCAAGCCGCGCTTCGAGGTCTACCGGGCGATCTCGGAGCAGATCCGGGCGGTCTTCGCCGAGCACACCGACCTGATCGAGCCCGTCGCCCTCGACGAGGCCTATCTCGACGTGACGGAGAACCGCCAGGGGCTGCCGACCGCCACCGCGGTGGCCCGCGCGATCCGGGCCTCGATCCGCGCGCAGACCGGGCTCGTGGCCTCGGCGGGCGTGTCCTACAACAAGTTCCTGGCCAAGGTGGCGTCCGACTTCCGCAAGCCCGACGCCCTGTTCGTCATCACCCCCGCCATGGGGCCGGCCTTCGTCGAGGACCTGCCGATCGGACGCTTCCACGGCATCGGCCCGGTCACCGAGGCGCGGATGAAGGCGCTCGGAATCCTCACCGGACGCGACCTGAGGGCCCTCAGCCTCGAGGGGCTGACGGCGCGCTTTGGCGCCTCGGCGCCGTATTACTACGGGGTGTCGCGGGGCATCGATGCCCGTCCGGTCCGGGTCAACCGGATCCGGAAATCCATCGGGGCCGAGAACACCTTCTCGGAGGACTCGGCGGACTACGCGGTGCTCGCGGGGCGGCTGGCGCCGATCCTCGACAAGGTCTGGAATGCGGCCGCCGCCAGGGAGGTCCGGGCCCGCACGGTGACGCTGAAGGTCAAGTTCGCGGATTTCGAGCAGATCACCCGGGCCCGCTCGCTGCCCGGCTTCGTGCCGGACCGCGCCGCCCTGGAGGAGACCGTGCTCGCCCTCCTGCGCGACCTGTTCCCCCTGCGGCGCAGCGTGCGCCTCCTCGGGGTCTCGCTCTCGGCCCTGGAGCACGGCCCCGCCCCGGAGCCGCGCCAGCTCGGCCTCGGATTGTGACCCGAACAAACGAAAGGGGCGCCGCCCTCTCGGACAGCGCCCCCTCGGATCAGCGGGTCCCGCAGGCGGGACCCGCGATCGCCCTTAGTTGAAGGGATCGATCTCGGCGGACTCGTAGCTGGTGACTTCCATGCCGACGCAGATTTCCTGGACGATGGGGGCAGACCACTTCATGACGTCTCTCCTGGTTGGTTGTGTGGGGTGAAAGCCGAACCCGGTCGGGTTCGATCCGTCTGCGAACTAAGGTCGGACCTTAGTTGAAGGGATCGATCTCGGCGGACTCGTAGCTGGTGACTTCCATGCCGACGCAGATTTCCTGGACGACGGGGGCGGACCACTTCATGGGAAACTCCTTCGTGTTCGACGCCCTTGATATGCCGTTGTGTTGGGCACAACACAAGTGGGCGCTACACTTATATTTCTCATAGGATCGCGGGAAAATGCCGATCCTGCAGCCGGGTGCCGGCGCGATCCGGCCTGCGGGAGGGCAAAGCGAGAGATATGATGCCGATCTTCAGGCTTCGCGAGTCCGGGCGCGCCGGCGCCGGACCGGGTCCCCGGGCGGCCGGACCACGGTCGAGGCGGAAAGATTCGGCGCCGCCGGTTTTCGGCTTGACGCCCCGGGGAGGGGAGGCGCACTGACGCGCCGCCGACCGGGCCTGCGCGGGAGTCACGACTCACCGCGCCGCGCGCGCCTCGGCTCCCTCTCGACGATTCCGATGCCCAGCGACAATCCAGACCGATCGCCCGCGCCGTGCGCGGCCGCCTCCGCTCCCGCCGCCTGACGCCCCGCTGACCGGGCCCCGGCGGCCCGATGCGGGACGGCTCCACGGCCGGATCGCGCGCCCTGCGAGGTGAGCCCATGAACGAGATCGCTTCCTTCCCGACCGGCATCGATCCGGCGGTGCTCGCCGCCCGGCTGTCGGACGAGCGCGCGCCCGACATCGTCGAGGCCCTGAACGACGAGGCGCCCGAGGTCGCCGCCGCCATCCTGCTCGGCCTGCCGGTGGAGCGGGCGATCGAGGTGCTCGACCAGCCCGAGCTCGACTGTGCCGCCGACATCATCGAGATGCTGCCCCGCGACCGGGTCGCCTCCTACCTGTCGGGCATGTCGGCCGACCGCATCACCGACCTGTTCCGCGAGATCGAGGAGCCCGGCCGCTCGGACCTGCGCGCCCGCCTCGACGCCGAGACCCGCGGCGCCGTCGACCGGCTGAGCACCTACGGGGAGGAGACCGTCGGCTCGCTGATGACCACGGAGTTCGTCGCGGTGCCGGGCAACTGGACGGTCCAGCAGACCCTCGACCACGTCCGCCAGGTGGAGAAGACCCGCGAGACCATCTACGCGATCTTCGTCCTCGACCCGCGCACCCGGGCCCTGACCAAGGCGGTGCCCCTGCGCCGGCTGATCTCGGGCAATCCGGGCGACAACGTGCTCTCGGTGGCGCCGAACCGGCGGCCGCTGGCGGTCTCGCCCACGGCCAGCCGCGAGGAGGCCGCTCGCCTGATCTCGAAATACGACCTCCTGGCGCTCCCTGTCATCGATGCGGTCGGCCACGTCATCGGCATCGTCACGGTGGACGACATGATCGACGCCATGGTGGAGAAGCAGACGCAGGACGTGCAGCGCTTCGGCGGCATGGAGGCGCTGCCCGAGCCCTACATGGATATCGGCTTCGGCACGATGATCCGGAAGCGGGCGGGCTGGCTCTGCGCGCTGTTCCTCGGCGAGATGATGACCGCCACCGCCATGCAGGGCTTCGAGGGCGAACTCGAGAAGGCCATCGTGCTGACGCTGTTCATCCCGCTGATCATGAGCTCGGGCGGCAATTCCGGCAGCCAGGCCACCTCGCTCCTCATCCGCGCCCTGGCGCTGCACGAAGTGCGCCTGCGCGACTGGTGGCGGGTCGCCCTGCGCGAGTTGCCCACCGGCCTCGTGCTCGGCACGATCCTGGGCGCGATCGGCATCGTCCGGATCGTGGTCTGGCAGAAGATCGGGCTCTACGATTACGGCGAGCACTGGATGCTGGTGGCGGCGACCGTGGGGGCGGCCCTCGTCGGCATCGTCACCTTCGGCTCGCTCACCGGCTCGATGCTGCCGTTCCTGCTGCAGCGCCTCGGCTTCGACCCCGCCACCGCGTCGGCCCCCTTCGTCGCCACCCTCGTCGACGTCACGGGGCTGGTCATCTACTTCTCGGTGGCGATGCTGATCCTGCGCGGGACGCTGCTGTAGGCGCCTCAGGCCCGGGGCCGGAGGCTCATGTCGCTGAGCACCGAATTGGCCAGGCGGTCCGGCCCGATCTCGTCGGCGGAGTAGCCCACGAGCGCGGCGAGACTCTCGCGGGCGCGCCAGACGCGGCTCTTCACCGTGCCGATCTTGCAGCCCATCACGGCGGCGGCCTCGTCATAGGTCAGGTTGTCGATGGCCACGAGCGTCAGGGCCTGGCGCAGGGTCGTCGACAGGCGCCCGATGGCGGCGTTGACGTCCTCGAGGTCGAGGACCGCGCCCTGCGCCGGCAGCGTCACCAGCTGCGCGGCATAGCTGCCGTCGCCGTCCTCCACCTCGTGCACCCGCTTGCGCTGGCCGGAATAGAAGGTGTTGCGCATGATGATGGTCAGCCAGCCGCAGACGTTGGTCCCGGGCGTGAAGCTCTCGCGGTACATCCAGGCCCGCAGCATGGTGTCCTGCACGAGATCGTCGGCGCGGGCGGTGTCGCGGGTCAGCGAGAGGGCGTACTTGCGCAGGCCCGCCGCGTGGTCCCGGAGCCCCTGCCGGACCTCCGCCGTGAGGCTCTCGCCGCGGGCGGCGAGCACGGCCTCGAGCCGGGCGAGCAGGACGGCGAAGCGGTCGGGCTGGCCGTCGTCCAGGGAGGCGTAGGCATCGCGCAGGTGCTGCCCGAGGGATCTTCGGATCGACGGCGCGAGCGGGGGGGCTTTCTCGGGAGCGAGGCGGGTTGGTGCATCGGATTCTGATTGCGATGTCATCCAGTGTCTTCTCAGCCAATCGGGACGGACAGCACCGTGTCCCTTCAATCGATCCGACTGTGCAAGCCCAGGAACACGCTCGCATCAACACAGGTTAATGGGAAGACATTCAGATATCTTGGCACGTTATCGCACAGTCGTTCCGGTCACGCCCGATGATATGGCGAAGTTTCTTCTGGAAATTATACTATTTTAATACGACAAATAGCCCGCCGCGGCCTTTGCCGGGCGGGCCGAGTCCAGGGAGGAACGCATGATGCGTATCATCCCAACCCGGCTGGACGGGCGACGGTTCAATAGCTTTGGGAAAAGGCCGATCCGGCCACCCCGACGCCGCTCCCGCGGGGTGGACCTGCGCACGCGTCGTCCCGTCGGCGGGTCGGACCCCACGGCCCCGGCGGCGGGGAACAGGCTCAGGCGTTCTCGATGAGCCGCAGGTACTCGGATTCGGGCACGCCGTAGCTGTCGCCGGCGACGCTCAGCAGGCCGGTGCGATCGAGGACTTCGATGCGGCCGCGGCGCGCCTTGATCAGGCGGTTGCCTTCCAGCATTTGCAGGGCCAGCGTCACGGTCGTGCGCTGGACCCCGAGCATGAACGACAGGAAGTCGTGGGTCACGGTCAGTTCGTCGCCGATGACGCGGTCGTGGCACATCAGCAGCCAGCGCGCGAGACGGACCTCGATGTTGTAGCTCGCGTTGGCGAAGGCCGTCTGCGCGGTCTGGACCAGCAGGGTCTGGACGAAACGCAGCAGCAGGTTGCGCAGGGTGAGGCTGGCCTCAGTCGCCGCCACCAGCGCACCGGCCTCGATGGCCAGCACCTCGCCCGCATTCTGCACGAAGTGGTCGTAGGGCGTGCGGTCGCTCCCCAGCAGGACCGGGGTGGCTCCGACCACGCCCTCGGGACCGATGATGCCGACCTCGACCCTGCTGGTGCCGGCGGTGGTGATCGAGGCGTAGCCCGTCTCCGGAAAATAGAGGTCCTGGATCGGCCTGTGCGGGTAGATCAGCCCCTGGCGCAATTCCGTCGGCATCGACCGCAGGTGTGGCTGAAGCAACCTGTAATCGCCTGGCGAGAGACGGTTGAGCAAGCGATTGCGAACGGCAGATTGCTCTAGCAGCGACACGGCCCTGTCCCTTGGGGCAAGAGCACAAATAGTCTCTCACGGACCCATAATCAGGAATATATACAAACAGTTTTCGACTATCTGTACGATGCGAGACAAAGGCAAGCCCGCTCTGCGGTCTGTCGGGTAGTCGACACTCCGTAAGTGTCGGGCACCACACCAAAGTCGTATGGCACTGCGGCGGATAGGAATTTAGGATTTATAGACGCTGCGGTTCAGACAATACCGGAGCAAAGCCAAGGACCGGGCGGAAGCGCTGCAAGGTTCCGGCCTCTGACGGTGAGGAGACCGCGTCTCCAGTTCGGGGCAGGATCGCGCGCGACGGCGCGTGGCCCTGACATCGGTCGGATCGAGGATTGACGGCGCTGTGACGGATGGTGCGAAGCCGAGCGCGGGTTGCGGGAATCCTGGCCCGCCACGGTCGCCGGAGCGAGCGCGATGAGCGCGCCTGACGATCTCTCGGGATTGATCCCGGGCCTACCGGGGGGGCGGCACGCCGAAGCGACGCAGCCGCTGATCCACAAGCTGGAGCATTTCGGAACCCTGACGGCGGAGGATCGCGACATCCTGACGTCGCTGTGCGCCGAGACGTTCCCGGTCGGGTCGCGCACGGAGGTCGCCCGCGACGGCGAGCGCCCGACGGGGATCTTCGTGCTTCTCGACGGCATGGCCTGCCGCTTCAAGCTCCGGGCGAACGGCGCCCGCCAGATCCTGGCCTACATGGTGCCGGGCGATTTCTGCGACCTCGACATCGCCCTGCTCGACCGCCGAGACCACGCGATCGCGAGCCTGTCGCCGTGCCGCTTCGCCCGCATCGCGTTCGATCCGCTCCAGGATCTCGCGCAGGACCGAAACCACCTCATCGCCCTGATGCGGCGGGCGAACCTGATGGACGACGCGATCCTGCGCGAGTGGCTGGTGAACCTGGGCTCCCGCTCGGCCATCGAGCGCATCGCCCACCTGCTCCTCGAACTCCTGACGCGGCTTCGGACGGTCGGACTGGCGCGGAGCGACGGTTACGACCTGCCGACGTCCCAGATCGACCTCGCCGACACCACCGGCCTCTCGACGGTTCATGTCAACCGGACGCTGCAGGACCTCAAGCGCCAGGGCCTGATCGAGCTCCGCTCCCGTGTGCTGACGATCCGGAACATCCCGTGCCTGACGAGCCTGAGCGGATTCGACCCCGCCTATCTCGCGCCGGTGCAGAACGGCGGCCGGTGACGCGACCGGAGCGCAGGCGCATCGTGGCGGCGCCGGTCATCGCACGGGACGATCGCGGAACGCGAGCGCCCGACCCATCCGAGCGGACGGGCCGGGTTCTAGCCACGGTGAATTGCCCCCCAGGAGGGGCGGCGCCTCAGACGATCGGGCGGGCGACCGGATCGGCCGCGCGGATGTCTTCCGGCAGGGCCTGGAAATCGGTGTAGCCGGCCTCGCGGGCCATCGCGTCGAGGGCGGAGGCCGCGTCGAGCGCGCTGCCCGTCCAGAGAACGGCACCGTTGGTTTGCTGGCGAACCTCGAAAATACTCATGGATCGTTAACCCTTTAGCGAGAAAGGTCTATGCTCGTCTACAACGTGACAGCAGGACGAAAGTTGCGGGCAGCGGCACCGGAGGGACCTGCCCCGGTGGCATTCGGCCGTCGCCCGCGGGGTGCGCCCTGAAACGGAGGTGGGCCATGAAATCGCCGGTCTCGCGCTCCATGCCTCGGACGTCCGACGTCGACGAGCCGCCCGCCATGCGATCCCTGCTGCACTGCCTTCGGTCCAGGTCGCTCGCCAGGATACCGCTCCTCACGCTGGCGCTGCTCGCTGGACCCGCCCCGCGCGCCTCGGCGGCCGAACCCGCGGCGGTTCCCGATCCGGCCGCCGTCGCGCCGGCCGTCACGGTGGTCCCGGCAATCCAGCGCGAGGTGGTGGAGCGCGCGGTGGTCACCGGGACGCTGGTGCCGCGCGACGAGATCCTCGTGGCGCCGGAGATCGAGGGCACCCGGATCACCGAACTCCTGGTGGAGGAGGGGGCCCATGTCGCCCGCGGCCAGCCCCTGGCGCGGCTCTCCCTCGAGATGATCGTGACTCAGGAAGCGGCGAACGCCGCCGCCATCGCCAAGGCGCAGGCCGCGATCATCCAGGCCCGCAGCCAGATCGTGCAGGCCGAGGCCGCCCAGGTCGAGGCCAACCTCGCCCTCGAACGCACGCGCAGCCTGATCCGCACCGGCAACGCCACGGCGGTGACCCTGGAGCAGCGCATCTCCACCGCCCAGGGCAACGAGGGGCGCCTCGCGGCCGCGCGCGGCGGGCTTCAGCTCGCCGAGGCCGATCTCGCCACCGCGCGGGCGCAGGGGGCGGAGATCGCCCTTCGACGCGCCCGCACCGAGATCCGCGCGCCCGAGGCCGGGATCGTGAGCCGCCGCACCGCCCGGGTCGGCGCCACCGCGACGGCCGCCGGCGAGCCGATGTTCCGCCTGATCGCCCGCGGCGAGATCGAGCTGGAGGGCGAGGTCCCGGAGGTCTGGATGCCGCGCCTCCATGTCGGCGACCCCGTCCGCCTGGACTGGGACGAGGGACGGACCCTGAAGGGGCGGGTGCGCCGCATCGATCCGGAGATCGACCGCACCACGCGCCTCGGGCGCATCCGCATCGGCCTCGATCCCGACCCCGGCCTGCGCATCGGTGCCTTCGCCCGCGGCAAGGTCGAGGTCGCGCGCCGCATCGGCGTGGCGGTGCCGCTCTCGGCGGTGCTCTACGGGGCCGATGGCGGCGCGAGCGTCTTCATCGTCGCCGGGGATCGCGTCGAAGCCCGCCGGATCGTGCCCGGCCTCGCCGCCGACGGCGTCCTCGAGATCCGCTCCGGCGTCAGGGCGGACGAGGTTGTGGTAGCCCGGGCCAGCAGCTTCCTGCGCGACGGCGATCGCGTCCGGCCCGTCATCCCGACCGTGAAGGCGGCCGATGCCGCGCCTTTCCCGGCGGCCGACGCCGCACCCCGCTGATCGGACGATCCCATGCGCCTGAACATCTCGGCCTGGGCGATCCGCAAGCCGATCCCCTCCCTCGTCCTCTTCCTCGTGCTGGTGGTCCTCGGCCTCGTCAGCTTCCGGGCGCTGCCGATCACCCGCTTTCCCAACATCGACATCCCCATCGTCTCTGTGCAGGTGCTGCAATCGGGGGCCGCGCCCTCCGAACTGCAGACCCAGGTGACCAAGGTCGTCGAGGACGCGGTGGCGGGGGTAAAGGGCGTCAAGCACGTCATCTCGACGATCTCGGAGGGCGTCTCCAGCACCACGATCGAGTTCCGTCTCGAGGTGAACAGCGACCGGGCGGTCAACGATGTGAAGGACGCCATCTCGAAGGTGCGGGTGAACCTGCCCCGCACCATCGAGGAGCCGATCATCAACCGCGTCGAGATCGCGGGCCTGCCGATCATGATCTACGGCGCCTCGGCCCCGGCGATGACGCCGGAGGACCTGTCCTGGCTGATCGACGACGTCATCGCCCGGCAGGTGCAGAGCGTGAAGGGGGTCGGGGGCGTCGAGCGCCTCGGCGGCGTCGCCCGCGAGGTCCGGGTGACCCTGAAGCCCGACCGCCTGCTGGCGCTCGGGATCACGGCCGCCGACGTCAACCGCCAGCTGCGCCTCACCGCCGCCGACATGGCCGGCGGGCGCGGCGAACTCGGCGGTCAGGAGCAGTCCATCCGGACCCTGGCGGGGGCGGCCAGCCTCGATACCCTGGCGGAGACCTCGATCGTCGTACCGGGTGGCCGCAAGGTCCGCCTCGACGAGCTCGCCAGCCTGGTGGACGGCTCGGAGGAGCCCCGCACCTTCGCGCGCTTCAACGGCGAGCCGGTGGTGGCCTTCGCGATCTCGCGCTCCACCGGCGCCAGCGACGCGGAGGTGGCGGTCGGCGTCGCCAAGCGCATCGCGGAACTCGGCGCCCGCCATCCCGGCGTGCGCTTCGACGTCATCGACACCTCGGTCACCAACACGGTGGGCAATTACCACTCGGCGATGCTGAGCCTCGTCGAGGGCGCGGCGCTGGCGGTGATCGTCGTGTTCCTGTTCCTGCGCGACTGGCGCGCCACCCTGATCGCCTCGATCGCCCTGCCGCTCTCGGTCCTGCCGACCTTCTGGGTGATGAGCAGCCTCGGCTTCTCGCTGAACGCCGTCAGCCTGCTGGCGATCACGCTGGTGACGGGCATCCTCGTCGACGACGCCATCGTGGAGATCGAGAACATCGTCCGCCACATGCGCATGGGCAAATCCCCCTACCGCGCCGCCCTGGAAGCCGCCGACGAGATCGGGCTCGCCGTCATCGCCATCACGGCGACGATCATGGCGATCTTCGCCCCCGTCTCCTTCATGAGCGGCATCGCCGGGCAGTATTTCAAGCAGTTCGGCCTCACCATCGCGGCGGCGGTGTTCATGTCGCTCCTCGTCGCGCGCCTGATCACGCCCCTGCTCGCGGCCTACTTCCTGCGCGACCACGGCCCCGACCACAGCCGCGAGGGCCCGGTGATGCGGGGCTACACCCGCGTCGTCGCCTGGTCGGTGCGCCACAAGTTCATCACCCTCGTGCTGGGGCTCGCCTGCTTTGCCGGGTCGATCCTGTCGACCGGCCTGCTGCCGGCGGGCTTCCTTCCGGCGGAGGACGCCGCCCGCACGATCTTCGTGGTCGAGCTGCCGCCCGGCGCGCGCCTGTCCGACACCACGCAGGTGAGCGACGGCCTGGTGGAGCGCATCCGCGCCCTGCCGGAGGTGCGCAGCGTCTTCGTCGACGGCGGCCGCCAGCTGCCCGCGAAGAAGGAGGTCCGGCTCGCCACCTTCACCATCAACCTCACCCCGAAGAACACCCGTCACCGCACCCAGAAGCAGGTCGATACGGCCATCCGGGCGATCCTCCACGACGTGCCCGACATCCGGTTCTGGGCCCTGCGCGAGGGCGGCCAGCGCGACGTCACGCTGATCGTCTCCGGCCCCGACAAGGCGGTGGTGGCCGAGACGGCGGCCCGGCTCCAGCGCGAGGCGGCGAGCGTGCCGCATCTCGTCAACGTGCTCTCGACGGCGCCGCTGGACCGCACCGAGATCCGCATCCGGCCGAAGGCCGGGGTCGCGGCCGATCTCGGCGTCTCCACCGACCTCATCGCCGAGACGGTCCGGGTCGGCACGATCGGCGACATCGGCGCGAATCTCGCCAAGTTCAACACCATCGACCGGCAGGTGCCGATCCGGGTTCAGCTCCCCGAGCGCCTGCGCGGCGACCTTTCGCAGATCGAGACCCTGAAGGTGCCGGTGAAAGGCGGCGCGGCCGTGCCGCTCTCCACCGTGGCCGACCTCAGCCTCGGGCGCGGACCGACCGCCATCGACCGCTACGACCGCGCCATCCGCGTGGCCCTCGAGGCCGACATGGAGGGCTCGGACGCGCTCGGGGCGCTGATCGGCGCGGTGCTCGCCCTGCCCACCGCCAAGGACCTGCCGCCCGGCGTCACCATCCGGCAGACCGGCGACGCCGAGGTGATGGGCGAGGTCTTCGAGGGCTTCGCGCTGGCCATGGGCGCCGGCCTGATGATGGTCTTCGGCGTGCTCGTGCTGCTGTTCGGCAACTTCCTGCAGCCGCTGACCATCCTGTTCTCGCTGCCCCTCTCCATCGGCGGCGCGATCCTCGGGCTGCTCATCTTCAACAAGCCGATCTCGATGCCGGTGGTGATCGGCATCCTGATGCTGATGGGGGTGGTGACCAAGAACGCCATCATGCTCGTCGACTTCGCCGTCGAGGAGATGGCCCGCGGCGTCGACCGGGTCACCGCCATCGTGGATGCGGGCCGCAAGCGGGCGCGCCCCATCGTGATGACCACCATCGCCATGGCGGCCGGCATGGTGCCCTCGGCCATGGCGCTGGGCATCGGCGGCGAGTTCCGCGCACCGATGGCCATCGCGGTGATCGGCGGCCTGATCGTTTCCACCGGCCTGTCGCTGGTCTTCGTGCCGGCGATCTTCATCCTGGTGGACGACCTCTCGCGCCTGTTCGTGCGCCTCCTCGGCCGCTTCGTCGGCGCCGTGGACGAGCCGACGGAGGGCGCGTTCGCCCTGCCGCCGACCCACACGGCCAACGACCCGAAGCCGTTCTCGCCGCCCCGCATCGCCGCCGAGTAGGCCTGCGGCGGGTCCCCGCAACGAAAAGGCCCGGACCTTTCGGTCCGGGCCTTTTCGTTGCGTCCTGCGAGCTTCGACGGCGCGGTCAGCCCTCGCTGCGGGCAGCGAGGCGGCTGGCGGCGAAGCAGAGGCCGCCGGCGACGACGAAGAGCACCGCGAAGGTCTTCACGGTGGCGTAAAACAGCGCCGGCTCGATGCCCGCATCGGTATAGAGCACGAGGCCGATGGCGGAGATCGGGAGGAGCAGGAGGATCAGGAGGGGGGTCAGCGGGCTGTTCATGGCGTGCGGGTCTCTCAACCTCTGTCGGACCCGGCTCACCGGCCCGTGTGGCGTTGTCTGGGACCCTCATAGCATCGCGCTGCACCCGGCGCCAAGCTGGATCGGCCACGCTTGGTGCGGTCGATGAGCCCGGATCAGGCCGGGATCCGCACCGTGGCGCGCAGCCCCCCGAGGGGGCTGTCGTGCAGGCTGACGTCGCCGCCATGGGCACGGGCGATGTCCCGGGCGATGGACAGCCCGAGGCCGGAGCCCCCCGCATCCTGGCGCGCGTCGTCGAGCCGGACGAAGGGCTTGAACACCTCCTCGCGCTGCTCGGCCGCGATGCCGGGCCCGTCGTCGTCGATGGAGACGAGGAAGGCGCGGGCCTCGCGCCGGCCGGTGATGGCGACGGTCTCCCCATAGCGGGCGGCATTGGCCGCGAGGTTGAAGAGGCAGCGCCGCATCGCGTCCGGCCGCAGGGTCAGCTGCGGCTGGTCCTCCATCTCCACGGCCTCCACGTGGGCGCCGAGGCGCTCGACATCGGTGCGCAGGTCCTCGAGGAGCGCCCGCATGTCGGTGGGCACCGCGGCCTCGCCCGAATCGCCGCGGGCGAAGGCCAGGTAGGCCTCCAGCATCCGGCTCATCTCGTCGACGTCGCGCTGCAGGTCCTCGACCTCCGGCGTCTGCTCCACGAGGGCGAGGGAGAGCTTGAACCGCGTGATGATGGTGCGTAGGTCGTGGCTGACCCCGTTGAGCATCGTGGTGCGCTGTTCCATCGCCCGCTCGATGCGCCGCTTCATCTCGATGAAGGCGTGGCCGGCCTGGCGCACCTCGCGGGCGCCGCGGGGCCGGAACTCGATCTCGCGGCCCTTGCCGAAGCTCTCCGCGACCGCGGCGAGGCGCAGGATCGGCTTGATCTGGTTGCGCAGGAACAGGATCGCGACGCCGAGCAGCACCAGCGACGAGCCGCTCATCCAGAGGAGGAAGATGTGCGAGTTTGAGGCGTAGGCCATGCTGCGGCGCGCCGTGACGCGCATCACCCCGTCGGGGATCGAGACCCGGATCTCGATCAGGCTGGAGCGGCCCACGGTATCGATCCAGTAGGGCCGGCGGATCTGGCGCCGGATCTCGTCGGAGAGCGCCTCGTCGAGGATCGAGAAGAACGGCCGCGGCCCGGCCGGCGGCAGTTTGGCGCCCTTCAGGATGTCGACGTCGAGGTTGAGCCGGTCGTTGGCGATCCGGGTCAGGGTCTCGGAATCCTTGTCCTGCGGATAGCTCTCGTAGATGTCGATCAGCGCGGCGACGTCGGCGGTGACGGCGGCGGAGAGGCGGCGCGTCACGAGCTGCCAGTGGCGCTCCATGAAGGTGTAGGCGATCACCGACTGGAGCAGCACCACCGGCGCGATGATGATGATCAGCGAGCGGGCATAGAGGCCCTTGGGCAGCACGTCGCCGATGGCGCGGCTGACCAGGCGCCAGAGGCGCCCGGGCCGGGGCAGGGCGGCGAGGCGGGTCGCCGTGCGTTGCAGGAGGCCGGCGGCGGCCATGGGCTCAATCGACCGCGAGGCGGTAACCGACGCCCCGCACGGTCTGCAGGAACAGCGGATTGGCCGGGTCGACCTCGGTCTTGCGGCGCAGGCGGTTGATCTGCACGTCGATGCTGCGCTCGGCCGCGAGACCGCCGCTTCCGGCCAGGGCCTCGCGCTCGACATTGGCGCCGGCGGCCTGGGCCAGGATGGTGAGGATCTCGCGCTCGCGCTCGGTGATGCGGATGAGTTCGTCCTCGCGGCGCAGCTCGCCCCGGTCGATCCGGTAGGCGAAGGGGCCGAAGGTCACGGTGTCGTGCCCCTGCGCGCGCCCGCCGCCGTCCGCGCTGCGCCGCTTGATGATGTTCGACAGGCGCAGGATCAGTTCGCGCGGCTCGAAGGGCTTCGGGAGGTAGTCGTCGGCGCCGATCTCCAGGCCCATCACCCGGTCGTTGGGGTTCGAGCGGGCGGTGAGCATCAGGATGGGCACCCGCGAGGTCTGGCGCACCTCCCGGGCGTAATCGAAGCCGCTCTCGCCGGGCATCATCACGTCGAGCACCAGGGCATCGAAGACGAAGCACTGCGCCTTGGTGCGGGCCTCCGGGACGTTGCCGGCGGCGGTCACGCGAAACCCCTGCTCGTAGAGGAAGCGCGACAGCAGTTCCCGAACCCGGCGGTCGTCGTCGACCACGAGGATGTGGGGCGCATGGTCGGGCAGCTCGACGTTCGTGCGCGCTCCGGCGGTGCCCATCAGGCGGCGCTCCGTGCGCGCCGGGCCATCAGGCGCTGGACGGCCGCGCGCGCGTCCGGCTCGATCATGCCGAACAGGAAGCTCTCGGCCGAAAGCGGCGCCTCGCCGCCGCGCTCCGAGGCCGCGAGCGCCCGCGCCACCCGCCGGCTCTGCACCCGCATCAGGTCGCCGGCGAGATCCGCCCCGGCGGCGGTGCAGAACAGCAGCCGCTGGCGCCGGTCGCTGGTGCCGGTCTTCTGCACGATGTAGCCCTGCTCGATCAAATCCTTCAGCACCCGGTTGAGGCTCTGCTTGGTGATGCGCAGGATATCGAGGAGTTCGGCGATCGTAAGACCCGGATAGCGGTCGACGAAGTGCAGCACCCGATGATGGGCACGGCCGAAGCCGTACTGCGCCAGGATGCGGTCGGGGTCGCCGACGAAATCCCGGTAAGCGAAGAACAGCAGCTCGATGAGATCGTCTCCGGAGCCGGAGGAGGGCGGCGCGTCGAACTCGGCATCTCGCATCGCGTGGGCAGTCACGTCGGGGGCGACCTCGATTTACGTCAGCGTTGTTGACATGTTCCAGCCCCGTCACCACCCGTCAAGCCTCAGCGCCGGGCGAATCCCCCGGCCCGTGAACCGGTCGCGCCCCACTTTCGCGGTGACGGGCCCGGACCGGACCCGTGGATCGACGGCCTTCCGAAACCGTGAGACACTTGACCACGGGACAAGCCGGCTGCCGCGCCCCCCTGGCAGGAACCGGGATGCGGGCCCCGCGTTCACCAGAACATTTCGTGAACCGGAGAATTCCATCATGGCCAGCACCCAGGCTTCCAAGGCCCAGGATTCCAAGGCCCAGGATTCAAAGTCCAAGGCCTCCGAGTCCAAAGCGTCCGCATCCAAGGCGGACGAGAACCCGAAGACCGATCCGAAGGACGTCTCGAACCAGATCAAGGACCCGAGCCAGTGGACCACCGGCGGTGAGCCGATGACCGGTGCGCAGGCCTCCTACCTCAAGACCCTGTCCGAGGAGGTGAAGGACCCGGAGGCCTTCGATCCCGATCTCGACAAGGCCGAGGCCTCCCAGCGCATCGACGCCCTCCGCAAGGAATCCGGCAAGGCCTGACGGTCGAGGCCGAGGCCGGAACCCGGGCCGTCGGTGTCATCCGGCGGCTCGGACCGGTCGACCGGGGCAGCGTGGACCTTCGGCGATCCGCTTAAGTCCTCCGCAAGGAAGGCCGTCTATCGTCCCGCACGAGCGAATTCGGCGAAAGACGTCACAGGGCCATGACCGAGCTGGACATCAACCACTCCAGGGATCGGCATGGCGCTCGGCCGGTCCCGCGCTTCCGAACACTGGCTCGGCGCTTCCTGAAAGACACGTCCGGCTCGACGATGATCGAGTACGGTCTGATCTTGGCCCTCGTCTTCCTGGCGATCGTGGGCGCATTACGGTTCTTCGCCGACCGGACGAACGGGATGTACGTTTACATCAGTACGGCCTTCAACCGGACGTCCTGACCAGACGGTGACTCATCACCAGGACGCGCGACCTCCTTCACGAACGGGCGGACGAGGCGGTCCAGGACGGCGAAGCGCTGCTCCGGGATGCCGCTCTCCCGAAGATGGACTTGGTCGAGATGCGGGGGCCTCAGTTCGGTATTGACCGCCGGGCCGGTATCGGTCCCGCACATCCACGGCGCCGGATCGCGGATTTCCGCGCCGATCTCCTGCGCCAGGGCCCTCAGCCGATCGTGGATCGCCCGACTGGGCTGGCGGAAGTGCGCGCGATCGATCGGCTGAACGTTCGCCGTGCCCTGACCGAGGTACAGGCGCTTCGCCCGCTCCTGCGGAACCTCGAATTCGCTGAACGGACAGGTGAGCAGGATGGCGACGTCGGCCCCGGATTGCCGCACGCGCTGAAGCCGCGCCGTCAGGGTCCGCATCGATCGATCGAGACGGCCGGGCAGAGTTTCGGGCGTCCAGTCCACGCAGCGCTCGCCATCGATGAAGCAGACGGTCTGCCCGGAGCGGAGAAAACCGGACCACAGCGCGGTGAGGACCACGCGCTGATCGGACGGCCATGGCCTGTAGGCGACGACGCAGAACAGCGGCACGGCCAGGCTGCCGATCTGGACGGCGCCCTGGATCTTCGCCCGCGACCAGACGAGACGGGGTGGAGCGCGACGAGGCCGCCGGCCAGCATCTCCCAGGCCCGCGGGGGCAACCAGGAGAAGGCCGCGGATTGATGAAAGCTCGGCAGAAAGATGCACAGGGCCGAGGACAACCCGCACCCGATCCAGACCATCAGCCGCAGCGGAGACGGTTTCGGCGCGCGCGTCCAGGCCAGCGCGAGACAGACCGGGTCGATGAGGTCGAACTGCCACTCGACCGACAACGACCAGGTGTGCCGCAACCCCTTCCCATCGCTTTTCCGGTCGAGATACCCGGCTTCCTGATGATATTGGATATTGGAAGCACATCCCGGCGACCCGGTGATATGCCGGCCCAATTGCTTCGGCACGAGCGGGTCGATGAAGACCAATCCGACGGTCAGCAGCGCCAGGCACAGTCCGAACAGCGCCGGCCCGATGCGGTCGAAGCGAGCGGCGTCGAATCGCAGGAAGCTGAAATCCTGTTCCCGCAGGCGTCCGGTGACGATGCGCGTCATCGGGAAACCGGCGATGACGAGGACGAGCGTCGCGTTCAAACGCCTCGCGGGGGCGGGCGGACCGCATTTCGGTCCGACGCGACGACGGACAGCTCGATCCTGTGAAGATTCGGCGTCGCGCCGAGCAGCCTCCATTCGGTATGGAACCGCCCGGAGGCCTCGTCCCTCCCCGGGGCCGTCCCGCGCTTCATCGTGCTGGTGGAGCCCCCGTCAATGCGACGGAGCGGTCGGTGCAGGTGACGGTCCGCGCTCCGTCGTGGCGGACCGTGCGGCCTGGAGGAGGTCGTCGGCCAGGCTCGGATCATCGACCGCGCGCGCCAGGATGACAGCGCCGACGAGGGTCGAGAGCTTGGCCAGCGCCCGCTGACGGCGCCGCTCCTTCGCTCCCTGAGGCGAGAGCTCGGACAGCAGCCCGACGAGATGGCGGACCCCATGGGTGAAGCGTCCGCGCAAGGGGCTGCCGGGCGACTCGCGGGCGACGTCGTTGGCGAGGGCGGCGAGGGGGCAGCCCAAGCCCGGCGCCTGGACATGGGCCAGGGACAGGTATTGGTCGATCAGCACGTCCAAACCGCCGCGTCGGTTCTCCCCCAAGGCCGAGTCGAACGCCTCGACGGCGAGGGCGTCCTTGCTGGCGAACTGTCCGTAGAAGCCGCCATGGGTCAGGCCGGCCGAGGCCATGATGTCGGCGACGCCGACGCCGTTGAGACCCCTTTCCCGAAACAACGCGGCGGCCACCTCGACCACCCGCTGGCGGTTGCGCTTGGCCTGCTCCTGCGAAACCCTCGGCATTCCCGGCCCTCCCGTTGCGCGCCCAGCCTTATATAGATGCGGACCGTCATCCAAACAGAGGTCCGCGCCGGCCGGCCCGCCGAGGGGGGCTGGGTGCGGGTCGGCCGGCGGACCGCGCGGGCTCGGGAAACCCCGCGCGATTCACGGATGGCATCCGGCGCCGAAAGGTCCGGCCCCGGCATCGTCGTCAGGTCCGGGCCGGGTGGGGCATCGCCTCCGCGACCCTATGGGCGTCCTGACCGCGCGCGCCGCGCCCGACGCGGAACCAGAGGGCGTAGAGGGCCGGCAGGAACAGGAGGGTCAGCAGGGTCCCGACGCCGACACCGCCGATGAGCACGTAGGCCAGCGCCCCCCAGAACACCGAGTGGGTCAGCGGGATGAAGGCCAGCATGGCGGCGGCGGCCGTCAGGATCACGGGCCGTGCCCGGCGCACCGTGGATTCCACGATGGCGTCGTAATCCCCCAGGCCCGCCGCCTGGTCGTGGTGGATCTGGTCCACCAGGATCAGGGTGTTGCGCATCAGGATGCCCGACAGGGAGATCAGGCCGACGATCGCGTTGAAGCCGAAGGGCTGGTGGAAGAGGAGCAGGGTCGGCGCGGCCCCGACGAGGCCGAGCGGCGCGGTGGCGAAGACCATGAACATGGTGGCGAACGAGCGCACCTGGATCATGATGACGGTGAGCGTCACGATCAGCATGATCGGGAACACCACCACCAGGGACAGCATCGCCTTCTCGCTCTCCTCCACGGCGCCCGCCGTGTCGATCCGGTAGCCCGGCGGGAGCTTGGCCTTGATCGATGCGAGGCGCGGGAAGACCTGGGCGTGGATGTCGGGCGGCTGAAGACCGTCGAGCACGTCGCCCTGCACGCGGATGTAGGTCTCGCGGTTGTAGCGCTTCAGCACCGCGTCCTCGGTGCGGCTCTCCAGGCGCGCCACCTGGGAGACCGGCACCTGGCGCCCGTCCGTCGTCGCCAGGGTTAGGTCGCCGATCTCGGCCAGGGAGCGCCGCTCGGGGCCGGGGCTGCGCAGCAGAACGTCGACGGTGCGCAGGTTCTCGCGGACCTGGGTGGCGGGCGTGCCGTTGAGGTAGACCTGCAATTGCTGGGCGGCCTCCTTCGGGGTCAGGCCGATCAGGCGCAGGCGCTCCTGGTCGAAGGCCAGATGCAGGCTCGGGGTCTTGTCGCCCCAGTCGAGGTGGACGAGGCGCATGTTGGGATTGGCCGCCATGACTTCCCGGACCTCGGCGGCGATGCCGCGGATGACATCGAGGTCGGGCCCCACCACCCGGAAGGCGACCGGGAAACGGATCGCCGGCCCGAACACGATCTGGAGCACGCGCACGCGTGCCTCCGGGAAGTGCCCTTCGTCGACGAGCCTGCGCACCTTGCCCCGCAGGGCGTCGCGGGCGTGCGCATCGGCCGTCTGCACCACGATCTGCGCGAAGGCCGGATCGGGCAGTTCGGGATCGAAGGACAGCACGAAGCGGGGCATGCCCTGGCCGATATAGCTCGTGATCTCCTGCGCCTCGGGGAGGTCGCGCAGGGCCGCCTCGATCCGCTTGACGCTGGCCTCCGTCGTCCCGAAGGCCGAACCCGCCGGCAGCGTCACCTCGACGATGAGTTCGGGCCGCTCGGAGTTCGGGAAGAACTGCTTTTCGACGCGGCCCATCGCCACCACCGCGAGCCCGAACAGGCCCACGGTGATACCGGCGGCGATCCACTTGTGGTCGACCGACATCCGTACGAGGCGGCGCAGGCGCTCGTAGTTCTTGGTGGCGTAGATCGCCTCGTGCCCGCCCTCCACGGGTTTGATGTCCGGCAGCAGCTTGACGCCGAGATAGGGCGTGAAGGTCACGGCCACGAGCCAGGAAATGATCAGCGAGAAGGCCACCACCCAGAAGATGTTGCCGGCGTACTCCCCCGCCGTGGAGGCCGCAAAGCCCACCGGCAGGAAGCCCGCGATGGTCACCAGGGTGCCGGTGAGCATCGGCGCGGCGGTGGCGCTCCAGGCATAGGTCGCCGCCGCGATGCGGTCGGCGCCTTCCTCCATGCGCACCACCATCATCTCGATGGCGATGATGGCGTCGTCGACGAGCAGGCCCAGCGAGATGATGAGGGCGCCCAGGGTGATGCGGTCGAAGTCGCGCCCCGTGACCATCATCACCACGAACACCGCCGAGAGGGTGAGCGGCACGGCCAGCGCCACCACGATGCCGACCCGGAAGCCGAGCGCCACCAGGGAGACGAAGATCACCACGCCGAGCGCGGTGAAGAACTTCACCATGAACTCGTGGATGGCGTCGTCGATGACCTTGGCCTGGTCGGTGATCTTGGTGAAGCTGATGCCCACCGGCGTCTCGTGGTGGATCGCCACTTCCTCGGCGTTGAGCGCCTCGCCGAGCTTCAAGCCGTTGAAGCCGGGCTTCATCACGAGGCCGAGCATCAGGGCCGGCTCGCCGCCGTTGCGGATCGCGAAGGTCTTGGGGTCCTCGTAGCCGCGCGTCACCTCGGCGATGTCGCCGAGCTTCAGGCTGCGGTCGCCGACCGCCACGGGCAGGTCGCGGATGGCGTCGAGCCCGTCGATGGCCCCGTCGAGGCGCAGATACACGCGCGGACCCGCGGCCTCGACGAAGCCGGCCGGGGTCACGTCGTTCTGGTTGGCAAGTGCTGCGAGCAATTGCTGGCCGGTGATGCCGAGGGTGGCCAGGCGCTGATAGGAGATCTCGACGAAGATCTTCTGGGCCTGCTCGCCAAGGATGTTGATCTTCTCGACGCCCGGCACCCGCAGCAGGCGCTGGCGCAGGTCCTCGGCGCGCAGCACGAGCTGGCGGTGGGGCAGGCCCTTGGCCTGCACGGCGTAGAGGGCGAAGTAGACGTCCGAGAACTCGTCGTTGAAGAGCGGCCCCAGCACCCCGCGCGGCAGGCTCGAGGCTTGGTCGGCGAGCTTCTTGCGGGCTTGGTAGAACTCCGACTGGAGCTTGGCCGGCGGCATGTTGTCCTTGAAGATGACCTTGGTCATCATCAAGCCGGGGCGCACCGTCGTCTCGGCCCGGTCGTAGTAGACGAGCTCCTGCAGGCGCTTCTCCAGGGGGTCGGCGACCTGGCGCTGCATCTCTTCCGACGTCGCGCCCGGCCATGCGGCCGAGACCGTCATGACCTTGACGGTGAAGGCCGGGTCCTCAGCCCGCCCGAGCTTCTCGAAAGCGAAGAAACCCGCGCCCGTCAGCACGATCAGCAGGAACAACGTGACCGCCCGCTCGCGGACGGCGAGCGCCGAGAGGTTGAAGCCGCTCATCGCACCACCCCCGTCATGCTGGCGGGCGCTTGGCGCACCTTCTGATCGGGCTTGAGGAGATGGGCGCCGAGCGACACGATCCGGTCGCCGGGGCTCAGGCCGGCGACGATCTCGGCGCGCTCCTCGCCCAAGCGGGCGACCTGCACGGCCTGCGGGCGCACGGTCTCGCTGGCGGCGTCGTAGCGCCAGACGGCGGTACCGCGCCCCTGGTCGAAGAGGGCGCCGAGGGGCACCTCCACGCTGGCTTGGCGGACCGCCGCGCGCTCCTTGAGCTGCAGGGTGACGGTGGCGCCGAGCGGCGCGGCCTCGCCGCCGCCCGAGAGGATGTAGCGCGCCCGGTAGGTGCGGGTGGCCGGATCGGCGGTGGCGGAGAGTTCGCGCAGGCGCGCCGGGTAGGTCGCCGCACCCTCGGCGTAGAGGGTGGCGGAGGCCTCGCCCTCGGCGGCACGGCGGCTACCCTCGGGCAGGAACACCTCCGCCTCGCGCGCGCCGTCGCGGGCGAGCTTGACCACGGTCTGGCCGGCCGCGACCACCTGGCCGGGCTCGGCGGGCACCTCCATGACGACGCCGTCCGCATCGGCCTGGAGCTCGGCATAGCCGGCCTGGTTCTGGATCTGGCTGGCCTGGGCCTCGGCATTGGCGAGCTGCGCGATGGCGGCATCGGCCGCGCCCTTGTTCTGGTCGTAGGTCTGCCGGGAGGTCCAGCCGTCTGCCACGAGCCGGCGGCTGCGCTCCTCGTCGGCCTTGGCCTTGATCATCTGGGCACGGGCCGCCTCGACCGAGGCGCGCGCGGCGTTGAGCGCGAGGGTGAAGTCGGTGCGGTCGAGACGCATCAGAGGCTGGCCGAGGCGCACCCGGTCGCCCGGATCGACGAGGCGCTCGAAGATCTTGCCGCCGACCCGGAAGCCGAGATTGCTCTCGGTGCGAGCCCGGATCACGCCGGTGTAGCGCGAGACCGCGCCGGGGCCGGGGGCGACCTCCGCGACCTGGACCAGGGGCGCCTCCGGCGTCACCGCCGTCTCCGCCGGAGAGCAGGCCGCCAGGGCGAGCGTGGCGAGCCCGGGCGCGAACCATTTCTGCATGACGCATCCTCCGCAGCCGGACATCCGACGCTTTAAGATTACGAACATAATCTATTTTGGCGTCCGGCAACGGTCAAGCGCTGCCGGAGGCGGCGTCGTGCGAGGAAGCACAAGCCCGGGCGACGGCGCGCGCCGCCCCGGGTCGGCTCAGTCCGCGGCGGCGCCGCCCAGCCCGGATCGCTTCGACGAACCGGAGGTCTCTCCGGTTGCGGGCCGCACCACCAGGGAGGCCAGGATCACCGCCATGAAGAAGAGGAAGTACTGGTTCACCGAGAGCTCCTCGAACATCATCGAGGGCACCAGGAACAGGGCGCTGTAGGCGACGAAGGGGCCTGCCGCATCGGGGGCGTGGGCGATCCGCACAAGGCCGGCGATGAGGAGAAGGGCGACCGCCACCCCGCTCTGGAGCGCCAGGGAGATGAAGCCGTTATGCGGCGTCACCAGTCCGGTGAGGGCGCGGAGTTCGTCGCGCCGGGCGACCTCGCCGACGCCGAACGGGTACTCGGCCACGAGTTGGAGGGCGGTCAGGCCGGAGATGAAGCGCTCGTCGGCATTGCCGGAGACGTTGCCGTCGCCGGCGAACCGGGTTTCGATCGACTGCGCCAGTTTCTGGGGCAGCAGAGGGATTTCGCCCGTCATCGAGAAGGCGACGAGGAGGGCGCCGAGCACGCCGAGCACGGGCAGCACGACCTGGAGCCGGATGCTCCGGCGCATCAGCACCAGCAGGATCAGCACCGGCATGAACAGTCCGGAACGGTTGTTGGTCAGGGGGAAGCTCGCCAGGAGGGCGGCGAAGTACCCGAGGTAGATAAGGTTCAGGCGGGTGCGCAGGCTGAGCAGGAGGGCCGCGGCCCCGCCGAGCGCGAAGACATGGCCGGTCTCGTTGCCGGAGGCCCAGAGTCCGCCCTGCTTGTCCTCCACGAAGAGCTTCAATTCCTCGTCGAGGCCATCGGTCGGCACCCCGAGCCCGAAGCGGTCCAGGGGCAGCCCGGAAGAGGAGAGCAGCAGGACGACGAGCGAGCCGGCGAGGCCCGCGAGCAGCCCCCAGCAGAAGGCGTTCTCCAGGCTCCGGTCGCGGAACATGACGAGCAGGATCATCGCCAGCACGAAGTACAGGAGCAGCACGAGGGTCAGGTAGACGTCGCCGGCCTGGATCTGTGCCTTCAGCACCAGCGAGAGCGCGATCAGGATGCCGATGGCGGCCATGGGCGCGGCCCGGCGCAGGCCCTCGGCGATCACGGCGCGGCGCAGGCCGAACCACGGGATCAGCAGGAAGGGCAGGAGGTCCGACAGGCGCTGGAACGGCAATCCGAAGCTCGAGGTCAGCACGTTGAGCTGCAGGGCGACCCCGAGCAGGAACACGGCTGCGCGGTCGGCCGCGAGCGGCACCGCCCGCGCCTCCACCCTCCCGGCCGCCACCGGCCCCGCTGGTCCCGTCATCGTCCCGGAGCCTTTCGCATGTCCGCCGTCCGCCCGGCCGGGCACCTGCCCCCGGCGCGCAGTCTCGCGCGCAAAGGTTTGCGAAGCGTGCAGGCGCCCGGAGACCGCCGGTTCAGGCGCCGCGGCGGACGAAGAAGCCGAGGGCCGAGCGCACGGTCGGACGCAGGAAGACCAGGGCGAGGGCGCCGTAGGCCAGCATGCCGAGGATCACGCAGGCGAAGAGTCCGAGGCGGTCGCCCAGGGCGTCGTGGATCGGCTCCTGGACGAGCAGAACCAGGGCCGCCATGGCGCCGGCGCAGGCGGTGGCGGGCAACAGCACCCCGACGAGGCGCCGGTTGCTCACGGGCACGAAGCGCCCGGCCCGCAGGACGATCAGCGGCGAGAACAGGTAGGCCCGGACCACGTGGCCGATGACGAGGGCGGGAAGGCCGAAGGGCCCGGTGAGGATCGCCGCCACGGCGCCGAGGCCGAACTGGGCGCCGGCGAGCTTCAGGGCGGTGCCGCTGCGCCCCAGCGCCGTGAAGATCATCCACAACATGGATGTGACCACGAATTCCGGAGCCAGCAGGGACAGGATGCGCAGGACCGGCGCCGCGTCGTGCCACTGGTCGCCGAACAGGAACGGGATCAGCGTCGGGGCCACCGCGGCCATGCCGAAGAAGGCCGGCAGCGCCAGGAAGGCGGAGGTCCGGGTGAAGTCGTGGAAGGCGGCGGCGAGGTCGGCCGGCCGGTCCTGCAGGCGGGCATAGGTGGTGAGCCCCACCGCCGAGAACGGGATGACGGCGACCTGGCTGACGAGATCGATGCAGCGCCAGGCGAGGCGCAGGTGGCCGACATCGGCGGTCGACAGGAAGTAGGCGGCGATCACCTCCTGGCTGCGGATCGAGAAGACCAGCAGCAGGTTGGTGGAGAAGACCCGCGAGCCGAAGGCGATCTGGCGGCGCGCCGCCGGGACGTCCAGGCGCCGGGCCGGGACCCAGGGCATCGCCGCCCAGGTCAGGAGCGTGGTCGCGCCGGTGGCGACGAGGCGCTGCACCACGAGGCTCCAGACCCCGTAATCGGCGAGCGCCAGCGCCAGGGCCGCGGCGCCCCCGAGGAGGTTCGCGCCCAGCGCCCGAAGGGCGAGCTTGCGAAAGCCGAAGCTGCGCTGGAGCCGTGCCTCGTGGATCGCCCCCAGGGCCGAGATCACGAAGCAGGCGGAGAGCGCGCAGAGGGCCGGGCGCAGCTCGGGCAGGTCCAGCAGCCAGGCGATCGGCCAGGACAGTCCGACGAGGGCCGCCGCGTAGACGACGCTGGAAGCCAGCGTCACCCAGAAGGCGGTGGCGGCGAAGTCCTCGTCGAGGTCCGCCCGCTGGACCACCGCGTCGGGCAGGCCGCCGCGGGCGACGATCTGCAGGATGTCGATGAAGACGGCCGCGACGGCGACGAGCCCGAACTCGGCGGGCTCGATCAGCCGGGCGAGGACCAGGAACACCCCGAAGCTGAGGACGACGTTGCCGACGGAGGCCAGGGCCACCCAGCGGGCCGCCGCGAAGGAGCGGCCCGAGACGTCGGGTTCGTCGGTGACGCCGAGGGAGGCCGGCGCGGTCGCGGCCTGTCCCGGAAGCAGGGCGGTGGCGCTCACGCGCGCTCGGCCCGGCGCTCGTCCACGAGCTCGGCGTAGAGGTCGAGATACTTCTCGGCCACCCGCTCGGAGGTCGATTCTCGGATGACGTGCTGGAAGCTGCGCTCGTCCGGCAGGCCGACGCGGCCGCGGGCGATCACCGCCCGGAGGCGGTCGGCGAGTTCGGCCTCGTCGCCCGGCGTGAACAGCCATTCGGCGTTGTCCTCGCCGATCAGCTCGGGGATACCGCCCGAGGCCGCCCCGATCACCGGAACGCCCATGACGTAGGCCTCGTAGATCGTCCGCGGCGAGGGCTCGGCCCAGAACGAGGGCACGACGAGCACGTCGATCTCGCTGAGGAAATCCGCGGGCTTGGCCCAGCCCACGAACTCGATCGGCAGGCCCTCGGCCTGCGCCTTGAACCGGTCGATCGAGTCGTCCATCGCCTGGCCGGCGACGAGGCAGCGCCAGTCGCCGGGGCCGACCGATCGGAACGCGTCCACGAGAGTGCCGACCCCCTTCTCGACGTTGATGCGGCCGAGATAGCCGAAGGTCATCGGCCGTCCGGTGCGATCGATCCGCCGCCGCGCCTCCGGGTCGCCGTCCGGGACCGTGCAGGAATAGTAGATCACCCGCCGGCGCTCCGGCGCGAGGTGGCGGAACAGGCCGTGATTCACGTGGGTCTTCAGGATCTCGGTCCCGACGCTCACCACGGCCCCCACCGCGCGGTTGGTGATCTGCTTGGTGGCGTTCACCACCTTGCAGCCGAGGTGCCAGTGCGTGCAGGGCTTGCCATGCCGGAACATCGCGGCGTTGCCGCAGATCAGGTCGTACTCGCAGACGGTGTGGACGATCGGGATGCCGCGCTTGGCCGCCTCCCGCCAGACCAGGGTCGAGACGTCGAGGAGCGAGTGCGTGTTGACGATGTCGGGCCGGAAATCGTCGAGGACACGGCCGAATTCGGCGGCGATGGCGAAGTTCCACTGCTGCTTCAGCTTCGCCCAGGTGCGGCCGACCCGGGTCGCCTTCGGCCAGTCCTCCAGCCAGAAGTCGTTGTTGTGGGCCATGCGGTAGACCGTGACGCCGTTGCGCACGGTCTTGGGCTCGGCCTCGCGGGCGATGCAGGCCGCCGCCACCGTGTGGCCGGCCGCCACCAGTTCCTCGGCGAGGTGCTCCACCGAGCGCTCGGCGCCGCCGACGATGTAGGGCGGATAGAGTGCGCTGAGATGCAGGATGCGCATCGGGCCGGTCGCGGCGGTCCGGGCAGCGCCGTCCGCGCCGCGCATCTCGACGGCCGGGGCCGACGCCGCTTCCAGCCGGGCGCGGGCGAGGGCGGGGGTGGTCAGCCCGGAAGCGGTCATCACGGAAGCGGTCATGGTCGGCACTCGTCGAGATGCGGTGGCTCGGAGAAGGCCGCCGGCGGGAGGGGATGGGCGCTGACGGCCGGGCGGGCGCGGACGGCGGCGTAGAGGTCGAGATAGGCGGCGGCGACGGCGTCGGGGTCGGTGCCGTCCCGAACGGCCCCGGCGCGGGACAGGCCCTCGGGGAGACGGTTCGGTGCGGCGACGAGCCGGGCCATCGCGGCGGCGAGCGCCGGGGCGTCGCCAGGGGGCACGAGCCAGGGACCGGGACCGACCTGCTCGCCGATCCCGCCCACGGCGGTGCCGATCACCGGCACGCCGCGACCATAGGCTTCGGCCACCGTCCGACCGAACGCCTCCGGCCAGACCGGCGGGACGACGAGGCAGTCGATGGCATCGAGGAAGGCATCCTTGTCGGCATAGCCCACAAACGTTACCGGCAACCCCTCCGCCAGGGCGCGGTAGCGCTCGAGCCCGTCGGCGGCCCGGCCGGCGACGACGAGGCGCCAGCCCTCCGGGGGCAGGCGGCGGCAGGCCTCCAGCAGCACGTCGGTGCCCTTGGAGGGCTCGATGCGCCCGAGGGAGCCGAACACGACGGGGTCGCCGGGCTGGCGCGGCCGCCGCATCGACGGACCGCCGGCGCCGATCGGGTTCCAGATCACCCGGCGCAGCGACGCAGGCACGTCCGCGAAGAAGCCGGCGGCGACGTGTCGGTCCAGGATGTCGGTGCCGACCGCCGCGACCGCCGCCACCGCGCGCTGGCAGAGGCGGTGGGGGGCCGCGTAGAGCCGGCATTTCAGGTGCTGGCCGGCGCAGGCCCGGCCGTGCCGTGCCATGGCGCCGTTGGTGCACAGGCTGGTGAAGTCGTGGAGCGTGTGGACCACCGGAATTCCGAGGCGACGCAGCATGGGCCAGACCGCCGGCGTGATCTCCGAGATCGAGTGGGTATTGACCACGTCGGGGGCGAAGTCGCGGACCGCCACCTCCATCTGGACGAGGGTGTGCCGGTTCCACTGCGTCGCGAGCTTGTAGCGCAGGCGGTCGAGGCGCCCGTGCCGGGGCCAGTCGAGGCTGTGGAAGGGGGTTCCGTGGCCGGTCCGATAGACGCGGACCCCGTCCTGGAGGGACGGCGCCTCCACCCGGCGCGAGGCGCAGGCGACCGCCACGGCGTGGCCGAGGCCGGCCTGGGTCCGAGCCAGGGTCTCGACCATCAGTTCGGCCCCGCCCACCTGCTCGGGAGCATAGAGGGAGCTAAGGTGCAGGATGCGCATCCGCGGCCTCCCCGGTGGGCATCGGGCGGGCGGCCGCGCGCGCAGCCTCGAGGAGGACGCTCTCGTAGCGCCGGGCCGTCTCGGCCCAGTCGTAGCGGCGGGCATTGGCGTGGCCGCGCGCGATCAGGTCGGCGCGCAGGCCGGGCTCGTGCAGAAGGCGGCGCAGGGCGGCCGCGAGCGCGGACGCGTCGGCCGGATCGAAGGTGAGCGCGCCGGTGCCCGCGATCTCGGGCGTCGCCGAGCGGTCCGAGCACAGCACCGGGCAGCCCAGGGTCTGCGCCTCCAGCACCGGCAGGCAGAAACCTTCGGCGAAGGACGGCACGCACAGGCAGAGGGCGCCTCGGTAGAGGGCGGCCAGGCGGTCCTCGCCGATGCGCGACAGGCGTGTCAGCTGCACCGGTGCCCCGGCCAGGGCGGCCGCGATGGTCTCCTGCGCATCCTCACCGACATGGACGATGGCGAGGTCCGGATGGGTGTGGGAGAGCGCCGCGACGGCCCGCCCCAGGGCGGCGAGGTTCTTGTTGTGGGTGGCGTTGCCCACCGCCAGGACGTAGGCGCCGAGTGCGGCCTCCGGGTCGGGACCCGCCGCCTCGTCGAGCATCGCCGCCGAGGGGACGGTCCGGACCCGGCCGCGCAGGGACGGGTAGAACTGCTCGAGGCTGCCCCGGGTGGTATCCGAGACCGCGATCACGCGGGCGCTGTTGCCGAGCACCAGCCGGAAGATCAGGTCCGTCGTCAGGGCCTCGCGCCGCCCGGTGCAGTCCGGGATGGTGCGGAAGTAGAGGTCGTGCACGACGCTGACGCGGGCCCGGCCGCCGAAGGCCGCGCCGTAGGGATCGGCGTTCAGCACCACGTCGATGCCTTCGGCCCGGCACAGCGCCGGGACGGCGAGGACCTGGCGCAGCACGTCGAGGATCATCAGGCGCGGGCGCGGCACGGTGACGACCGCGACCCGGTCGCGGATCGTCTCGGGCAGTTGCGCGCGGGTCCAGGGCGAGCGCAGGACCACCGAGACGTTGCCCCGGTCGAGCAGCCCGGCGATCACCCGGAAGGCCACCAGGGCCACGCCGGACGGGCGGCCGCCATGCTGGCTCGGCATGTTGACGAGGACGCGGGTCATCGTGGCTCGGCGGCTCCGGAGGAGAGGGGTGCCCGGATGGGTCACCCGCGGGCGGCGGCCCGGCGGATCAGGCCGGCGAGGGCGTCCTGCATCCGGGCGGCCCCGTAGCGGGCGAGGGCCTGCTCGCGGGCGCGGCGGGTGCGTTCGGCGACAGCGTCCGGGCACGCCAGGATCTCGGTGAGAGCGGCGGCGATGCGGTCGGGCCGGCGCGGCGGCACCAGGGTGCCGAGGGCGCCCCCGTCGAGGATCTCGGTGGAGGCGCCGGCATCGGTGGCGACCACGGGCACGCCCGCCAGCATCGCCTCCACGAGGGTCCGGCCGAACGGCTCGGGATCGACGGAGGGATGGACCACGGCGTCGACCGCCTGCATCAGGCGAGGCACGTCGCTGCGCTGGCCGAGGAAGAGCATTCGGTCGGCGACGCCGCGGGACGCCGCGAGGTCGCGCAAGGCCGCCGCATAGGCGTCCTCGCCGAACAGAGCCGAACCCACCACGATGCAGCGCAGGCCCGGTACCTGCGCCAGCGCCTCGATGACGACGTCCTGCCCCTTCCAGGGCGCGAGACGGCTGAACACGCCGATCAGGGGCCCGGCGGGCAGGCCGAGCTCCGCCCGCAGTTCGGTCGCGGGGCGCGGGTCGAGAGTCAGGTCGAGCCCGTTGGGCACCACCGTCACCCGGTCGCGCCGCCCGCCGGCCCGCACGAACGCCGTGGCCGCAGCCTGCGAGGGCACGATCACCCGCGCCGCGCAGGCATTCGCGAGCCGGGCCTGGACGATCCGCTGCGCGCGGCCGAAATGGGCGCCGTCGAGGATGTCGTGCAGGTGCCAGATCAGGGGACGGCCGACGAGGCGGGCGGGCAGGGCGGCGAGCAGGAAGGCCTTCTGCGAATTGGCATAGACCACGTCGCAGCCGCGCGCCGCGCGGCCGAGGTCCAGCGCGAGACGGGCGAGGCGCCCGAGCACCGGCAGGGCGCGCAGCGGCGAGACATCCCGGCGCAGGTCCGAGAGGTCGGCGCCCGGTGCCGCGAGGTGGATCGTGAGGCCGGCCCCCTGTAGGGCCTCGGCGAGCGGGCCGCGCTCGAACAGGTAGGCGGCCGAGCCCGGCCAGGCCTGCGCGATGTCGCACAGGACGAGTTCGGCCCCCGACATCGTGCCGGTGTGGCTGACGAACAGCACCCGGGGGCTCACGCCACGGGCCTCGGCCGGGACCGTGGTGCTGGTCGGCCCGAGGCCGGCGGCGGTGGAGAGCGTCGCGGCCATCAGGCGGCTCCCGCACGGTGCGGCAGGGACAGGGGCATCGCATCGTAGGTCGGCTGGCCGCCGGGCTTCGCCATCGTCATGGCGATGCCGAGGACGGCGCCGCCGGCCTTTCGCAGGCTCGACACGGTCTCGACGGTGTCGGAAAGCTGCGAGCGGCCGTAGCGCGTGCAGCAGAGCACGCCGTCGACGTGGCGGGCGAGCATGCAGGCATCCATCAGCAGGCTGGTCGGCGGGCTGTCGAGGAGCACGAGGTCGTAGCGCCGGCTCCAGCGCAGGAGATGCGCCATGCGGTGGCTCATCAGGAGTTCGGTCGAATCCGGCGTCGGCAAGCCGGCCGGGATCACGTCGAAGCCGTCCTTGGCGATGACCGCTTCGGTCGCATCGATCTCTCCGCGCAGGATGCCCGCGAGGCCGGCGCTGCGGCCGAGGCCGAGCGACGCCTCGAAGTTCGGACGGCGCAGATCGCACTCGATCACCAGGACCCGGCGGCCGCTCGCGGCGCTGAGGCCGGCGATGGCGAAGGTGGTGAAGGACTTGCCTTCACGCGGCTTGCCCGAGGTCACCAGGACCGTGCGCGAACCGTCGCCGCCCGCCAGGAACAGGTGCGCGTGGAGGGTGCGCAGCACGTTGCGCATGCCCGGGTCCGCCTGCGCCCGCTGCAAGGCCTCCGCCAGGGGCAGTTCCCGGCGTCGGTCTGAGAGGCGGCCCATCAGGCCGCCGGCATCGAGGCAGGGCAGCTGGGCGAAGACCGGAGCGCCGGTGCCGGCCACGAGTTGGGCGGGTGTTCGGACGCGGCGGTCGGCGAGGTCGCGCAGGAGAGCGGCGCCGGCGGCCAGCACGGTCGCGAGGACGAAGGCGCCGGCGAGGAACGGAACGGGCTTGGGCGAGAACGCCTCCTGCGGCACCTCGGCGAGGCTGACGAGGCGGGTGCTGCCGGTGAGGATGCGCCGCTCGGTCTCCAGTTCGCTCGCCCGCTTCACGAGGTCCGCGTAGCGCAAGCGCTTGATCTCGGCGTTGCGGACCATGCCCTCGATCGAGGCCTCGTCGTCCATCGCGGCGGCGGCCTCGGACTTGGCGCTCTCCATCTGGGCGCGCAGGGACCGGGCCAGGGTGTTCGATGCCTCGTAGGTCTTGCGCAGGCCGTCGGCGACGTTGGCGAGTTCGCGGTCGATCCGGGCGCGCAGGCTGGCCTGCTCGGTCTGGAGAGCGCGCACGGTGGGGTGGTTCGGACCGAGGAGCGTGCTCTGGTTGGCGAGCTGGGCGCTGACGGTGCTGATCTGCTGCTTCAGGTCGCCCACCGCGCGGCTGGCGAGCACTGCCGGGGCGCTGTCCGAGCCGCGGCGGCGGTCGGCCTCGATCTCCTTCAGGCGCGCCGCGGCGTCGGCCTTGGCGGCCTCGGCGGCGGCGAGCTGCTGGCTGATGCCGGTGAGGCGCTCGGCGCTGATCGGCCCGGTGGCGCCCTTCACGAGACCCTTGCGCCGGCGGAAGGCCTGGATGCGTGCCTCGTCGTCGCGGATCGAGGCGTCGAGTTGCTTGATCTCGGTGAACAGCCAGTCGGTGGCGGCCTTGCGGCTCGAGGCCTGCGCGTTGCGCTGGTCTTCCAGGAAGGCGTTGATCAGGGCGTTGGCCATCGTCTGCGCCACCTCGGGCAGCGGCGACTTGTAGCCGATGGCGATCACCCGCGAGCGGCCGGCGCTGCCCACCATGTAGCGCTTCTGCAGGTATTCCACGAGGGCGTCGCGATCGCTGCCGAGCTTGGCGCAGACGGCGTCCTTCTTTTCGGTGATCCGCTCGGGACGTCCGCGCGTCATCGCATGGCGACATTCGGCCATCACCGACTCGGCGAGGCCGCTCTCGGCGGCCAGGCGCATCAGGCGCGGCGAACGGATGACCAGGATCTGGCTCTCGAGATCGGCTGGATCGCCGAGTTTCTGGATCCAGGCCATCGAAGCGTTGTTGGCGCCGGGCTCGGGCTCGGCCACGATGACGGAACCGCTGGCGACGTACTGGGCCGGTGTCCGGATCAGGAACGCCACGGCGAGCCCGAGGATGGCGACGAAGACGCCGGCAAACAGGATGCGGCGGCGCCAGATCTTCAGGAGCGGCGCCATGAGCGCACCGCCGCGCTCGCGCTCCTGCTCCAGGATGCGCCCGGCGGCCGGAACCCTGTCGGGGATGTCGAGGGCGAGGAGGGACATGGCTCCGCTTCTCAGGAGGCGGCTTCGAGCCGGGGAACGGGCTCGAGCCGGGAGAGGGTGCGCGGACGGGGCTCGCAGGCGGCGCGGTGCATCACGAGTTGCTCGTCGACGAAGCGCGAGAACCGGATGCGGAACAGCTCGGCCGAGAACGGCTCCGCCTGATTGCGGCAGGCCTCGCGGGAGAAGCTGTCCTCCTGGCGGATGAAATCGCGCACGCAGGACGCGATGGCGTCGGGCTCGGGGGCGTCGAAGAACAGGCCCGTGCGGTTCGGCCCCTGGACTTGGACCGTCTCGCGCGCTCCGCCGCGGCCGAGGGCGAGCACGGGCGTGCCCTCCGACTGGGCTTCCACCACGATGATTCCGAAATCCTCCTCCGCCGCGAAGACGAAGGCGCGGGCGGTGGCCATGAGACGGCGCAGTTCCTCGTCGGAGACGAAGCCCGCGAAGGAGACGTTCGGGGTCGCGATCGCCTTCAGCCGTTCGGCCTCAGGGCCGGTGCCGGCGACCACGAGGTTGAGGTCGGGCAGCTGCGCGAAGGTGCGCACCACCGCCTCGACGTTCTTGTAGGGCACGAGACGGCTCGCCACCAGGAAGTGGTTGGCGCGCGGTCCGTCGTAGCGCTGGCTCGACAGGGTGACGGGCGGTGGGATCACCTCGGCGCTGCGGCCGTAGACTTTGTGGATGCGTCGCGCCACGAAACCCGAATTGGCGACGATCGCGTTCGGCCCGGCCGCCGTGCGGTAGTCCCACAGGCGCATGCGATGCAGGACGAGCCGGGCGAGGAGGCCCTTGAGGCCGCTCGTGCAGTTGCTCTCGCGCAGGTAGGTGTGCTGGAGGTCCCAGGCGTAGCGCATCGGCGAGTGGACGTAGGAGATGTGAAGCTGGTCGGGCCCGGTGAGGACGCCCTTGGCGACAGCGTAGCTGCTCGAGATGACCAGATCGTAGCTCGACAGGTCGAACTGCTCGATGGCGAGGGGCATCAGCGGCAGGTAATGCCGGTGCCGCGTCCGCGCGAAGGGCATCCGCTGAATGAAGCTGGTGCGCGACTGAACGTAGCCGAGATGCAGCCGCGCCGACTCGGGCAGGAAGTCGAACAGCGTGAAGACGTGGGCCTGCGGATAGATCTTCAGCAGTTGCCGCAGCACCTGCTCGGCACCCCCGACCACGTACAACCAGTCGTGAACGATCGCCACACGCATCCGAACCATCCTCGCCGGCACGCCGGACACCGAGTGAATCACTGCTGACGTACGGCCAGAAGACCGGCCGACCGGAGCTCCACTTCTCCAAACCAAAATACTACGACCAACTCAGACTCGGAAGGAGTATCTCAGATGAACAGTACTCAGAGCTAATAGTCTTCCGGTGGTTTTCTCGAAAAATACTTACTCAGCCTTCAGGTATCGTTAAGCATCAAGACAGAAGCTTGACCACGCGATGCCATCAAGGCGCAACGACGCCGGGCAGCGGAGCGGGGCGCCCCCCTCGATCGCACCAGCGCCGCAGGGCCGCGCCGAGCGGCCGCTCGACTCCGCGGTACAGCCACTCTCCGAGAGCGATCGACGCCGAAAAGGCGAGGATGAAGATCAGGGCGACGCGCAACGGCCCCGGGGGCATCAGGATCGCCGCCACCTTGGCGCTGGTGTGCAGCATGAGGTTGTGCACGAGATAGAACGCGTAGCTGGCATTCCCTTGGGAAAGCAGCCACCGAGACTGCAGGACGACGCCGCCCCGCTCCAGGACGAGCAGCGCGCCGACGGTCAGGACCGCGGCGCTGCCCCAGACCAGGGGACGCAGGAAGCCGGTCATCTCCAGCCCGGCGCCGAGGGTGGCCGCCATGGCCTGGCCGCCCAGGATGATCGCTGCCGCAGCCGCGAGGGCGGTCCCGGCCGTGCGCCGGACGGGGACGTCGGGCGGCAGCGGACCAAGGCGGAGATAGGCGTAGCCGAGGCCCGCTCCGGCGACGAATTCGAGAATGATCGGCTTGGTGTAATAGAGCCAGTACAGCCCCGGCACGGGGGCAAGCCCGAGAAGGACCAGGACGCCGAAGGCCAGGACGAGCCCGAGCATCCGCGTCCTGAGCCTCTCCAGAAGCAGCAGGGCGGCGAAGACGGCGTAGAAGAACATCTCGTAGTTGAGCGTCCAGCCGACCGAGTTGAGGGGCTCGACGAAGCCGCCCCGCGAGAACGGCAGGAACAGCAGCGACTGCACCACGTAGTCGGGCCGCAGTTCGACGATGCCGATCGGCTTCAGGCCGGCGAAGGCGATCAGCGCCAGGGCCAGGGTGACCAGCCAGTAGAGCGGCACGACCCGGATCGCCCGGCGCAGCAGGAACGACCCGGGCGTCTCGCCCCGGCCTGCCGTGCTCACGAACATGATGAAGCCGGACAGGACGAAGAAGACGTCCACGCCCGCCGCGCCGAACGCGAGGGCATCCGGCCGCGGAAGCACCGGGCCGGCATAGTGTCCGAAGTGCGTCAGGAAGACCGCGTAGGCCGCCAGGGCGCGCAGGATCTGCAGATTGTAGATCATTTCTCGCCGAAGGATCGCGTGACGCCGCCCGCCTGACGTGGAGGGCGTCCGGTCAACGCCCGATCCCCGGATCTCAGCGCGTCGCAGACCGTGGAGTCACGTCATTCCGGGCGTTATCCTGAATCACCCCGTTTTTCTGCAATCGTCGTCAGATTTCATTCATCACGGCCGCAGGTCTTGCCGCCGGCCACCCCGATCGTTGCGAATTCTGCAGGCTTCGGCCCTTACGGAAAGCGACTGTAAAGCGGCGCCTCTCGATGATCCGCGTAACTCCAGGGCGATCAAAGCGCCCGGGACCGGCCAGAGCGCGCCGGATTGCACGACTCACAACAGAGGCCGGTATTTACCATTGCGGATCATGTTGTTTGACAATGTCCAGTCCCGCTCAATACATCACCTTATCCTAGAAAGGAGCCGCACCTTGGTCACTTCCCAAGACATCCGTCAGATCCTTGCGTCGAACGAGGCGCTTGCGCCGATCGCCGAGCAGATCGCCGACGACGAAAGCCTGTTCGATCGCGGCCTCGACTCGTTCGGCTCGGTTCAGCTCATGCTCGCCCTCGAGGAGCGGTTCGGCATCGAGTTCCCCGACGAGCTCCTGAGCCGCAAGTCCTTCGCGACCATCGGTGCGATCCGCGAGACCGTCGCCGCCGTCATCCGTCCGAAGGCCGCATGAGCACCCTGGCCCAGCGCGCGCAGCGTGCGGCGGCGGTCGCGGCGCTCCATGCCGATGCCGTCGACCGCGACGGCCGCTTCCCCCTGGAAGCGGTCACGGCCCTCAAGGCGGAGCGCCTGCTGGGCCTGCAGATCCCGAGCCAGTTCGGCGGCGAAGGCGCTGGGCTGCGCGAGATCGCGGATCTGTGCAGCACCCTCGGACAGGCGTGCAGCAGCGCCGCGATGGTGTTCGCCATGCATCACATCAAGGTCGCGAGCCTCGTGGCACACGGCCTGGAGAGCGCCTGGCACTGCCACCTGATGGAGCGGATCGCCCAGGAACAGCTCCTCGTCGCCTCGTCGACCACGGAGGCCGGGATCGGCGGCGACCTGCGCACCAGCTTCTGTGCCGTCGAGACCACCGGCAACGTCTTCGCCCTCGGCAAGGACGCCTCGGTAATCTCCTACGGTACCCAGGCCGACCTGATCCTGGCCACTGCCCGGCGCCACCCGGAAGCCGCGGGCTCCGATCAGGTGCTGGTGGCCCTGTTCGCCGATCAGATCTCCCTGGAGCGCAAGACCGTGTGGGACACCCTGGGCATGCGCGGCACCTGCAGTGACGGCTTCCGACTGGAAGCCCGGGACATCCCGGTCGAGCAGATCCTGCCCAAGCCCTTCGCGGAGATCGCAGCCCAGTCGATGCTGGCTTCCTCGCATCTCCTCTGGAGCAGCGTCTGGTTCGGCATCGCCAATTCCGCCGTCGACCGCGCCCGCACCTTCGTGCAGGCCGAGGCCCGGCGCCAGCCGGGACAGGTGCCGTCCACGGCCCTGCGCCTCGCCGAGGTCTCCAATGCCCTCCAGGCGATGCGGGCCGCCATCGTATCGGCACTGCGCCGCTACGAGGATGCCCACGGAGACGCCGACACGATCGGGTCGATCGGTTTCTCGGTCATGCTCAACAACCTGAAGACGACCGCTTCGGAGATGGCCGTCGACATCGTGCAGCGCGCCCTCTCGATCGTCGGCCTCGCCGGCTACAAGAACGGCACGCCCTTCAGCCTCGGCCGGCCACTGCGCGACGTCCTCTCGGCGCCGCTGATGATCGGCAACGACCGCATCCTCGCCAACACCGCCAAGCTTCTGCTCGTGCAGAAGGGCGGCGGCCAGCTCATGAGCGCGTGATGGACTCGATCTTCTCTCCCACCGCCGAATCCCGCGCCGGAGACGCCGCGATCCCCGACGTCGTCGAGGCGGCGCAGGACGCCGGCCCGAGCTTCCTCGACCGCCTGTTCGATCAGGGTCTCCTGGTGCGCACCGGCGTCGACGGCCTCTACGGACGCAGCGGCGCCTTCGAGAGCGTCGTCGACGCCCTCGACCGGCTGATCAGCCGCCTCGGCGCGGCGGACGGTGCCGAGGTGATGCGCTTCCCCCCCGGCATGAGCCGACCGGCCTTCGAGCGCAGCGGCTACCTCAAGGGTTTCCCGAACCTCGCCGGCACGGTGCACAGCTTCTGCGGCAACGAGGCTGAGCACGCCGAGCTTCTCGCCTGCGTCGAGGCCCGGAGCGACTGGACCGGCCACCAGCAGGCAACCGACATCGTGCTCACGCCGGCCGCCTGCTACCCGCTCTACCCGGCCGCCGCCGCACGCGGCCGGCTGCCCGACGGGGGCGGCCTGTTCGACCTGCAATCCTACTGCTTCCGGCGCGAGCCGAGCCTGGAGCCGACCCGGATGCAGCTCTTCCGGATGCGCGAATACGTCCGCATGGGCAGCCCCGAGCAGGTGCTGGCTTTCCGCGAGTCCTGGCTCGCCCGCGGCACCGAGATGATCCGCAGCCTCGATCTACCCCTGGCGATCGACGTGGCCAACGACCCGTTCTTCGGCCGCGCCGGTCGGATGCTCGCCAACAACCAGCGCCAGCAGAACCTGAAGTTCGAGCTCAACGTGCCGGTGAACAGCGTCGAGAAGCCGACCGCCTGCCTCAGCTTCAACTATCACCAGGATCACTTCGGGACGACCTGGGATCTGCGTCAGGCCGATGGCAGCGTCGCCCACACCGCCTGCGTCGGCTTCGGCCTGGAACGGATCACCCTGGCGCTGCTGCGTCATCACGGCCTGGACCTCGCCGCCTGGCCGGACTCCGTTCGCACCATCCTGTGGGGCTGATCCGGTGACCGCCGCCCTTCTCCAGCCGGCGTCGGGGCTCGGACCCGCGACGCCCTACGCGCCGCACCCACTCCACGCGGCCGACCGCAACTGGCCGGAGACGAATTGCTACGTCGACCTCTGGATCGAACTCCTGCACGGGCGCGGCCTCATGCCGGAGGCGATGCTGGGCTTTACCGTGCGGCAGGATTTCGAGGGCGACCAGTTCACCTTCTTCAAACCGCCGGCGGCCGACATCGAACGGCTCTACGGGCTCGAGGTGCTGGAGCTCGCCGTCTACGACAGCCTCGAGGCGCAGGCCCTGGTGCAACTGCCCCGCGGCCGGCCGGTCCTGGTGGAGGTCGACGCCATTTACCTGCCGGATACCCACGGCACCACCTATCGTCGCGAGCACGGCAAAACCACGATCGGCATCCTGGCGCTCGACCCGGAGACCCAGGAGCTCGACTATCTCCATAATGCCGGCCGCTTCCGGCTGTCCGATGACGATTACCGCGGCATCTTCGGGCCGGCGCTGCTGCCCCCCTACGCGGAGTTCGTGAAGGCGGTCGCGCCGCCCCTGGACGCCGCCGACCTGCCGGAGGCGGCCCTCGGGCTGCTGCGGCGTCATCGCGCCCCGGCGCCCCGGCGC
>NZ_JBYSXL010000018.1:0-17826 GCF_058782155.1 Methylobacterium sp. FW306-05-D | reverse complement strand
GGACCGGGTTGCGCCCGGGCGCAACCCGGTCCTGGCGTTTCGCGACACCCTCGCGCGGACGGCGCCGGCCCTGGTGCAGCGGCCCCTCGGCGTCTTCCACGCCTACGCCTTCAACACGACGCGCCAGCTCGGCGCGAATTTCGAGATGCTGGCGAGCCATCTCGTCTGGCTCGAAGCGGCGGGCGCGGGCACCTTCGCCCCGGCCTTCGACGCGGCCACGCGCCTCGCCGTCGAAGCCAAGGCGTTCCAGTTCCAGCTCGCCCGGGCCTTCCACCGGCGCAGCGCCGAAGGCTTGGCGCCGCGCCTCGACCGCCTCGCGTCAACCTACGAGGACGTGTTCGCGGCCCTCGACCGCGCCTTAGGCGGGTAGGGGAGGGTCGTGGCCCGTGTCCGATCCATCGATGGTGTGACCCCGCAGGCCGTGGACGGCCCCTGGCGGCTCGCCCTGACGCCAGCCGGCGCCTGGGCCGGCCCGGGCGACCTGTCGGACGCCGCCGACTGGATTCCCGCCCCGGTGCCTGGCACCGTGGCCGCCGCCCTCCGCACGGCGGGCCGCTGGTCCGAGAAAACACCGACGCCGCTCCACGACCAGGACGCCTGGTACCGGACCCGGCTGACCCAGGGCGGCCCGTCGCGCCTGCGCTTCGACGGCCTCGCGACCCTCACCGAGATCTGGCTCGACGGCGTTCCCGTACTGATCTCCCGCTCGATGTTCGAGCCCCACGTCGTCGAGGCCGATCTCCGGCCCGGGGCCGATCTCGCCCTCTGCTTCCGGTCGCTCAAGGCGGATCTCGACCGCCCATCGAAGCGCGGACGTTGGCGTCCACGGATGATCACACCCGGCTCCCTGCGCCACGTTCGCACGAGCCTCCTCGGCTTCATGCCGGGCTGGTGCCCGGAGATCGACCTCGTGGGCCCCTTTCGCCCGGTGACGGTGGAACCCTCGTGCCCTGGCGTGGACGAGGCCGACCTGCGCGCCGCCTATGACGGCGCGACCGGCCGGCTCGTCGCGCGCCTGCGGATTTCCGGCCGGCCCGCCTCCGTTACCCTCCGTTGCGACGGCCGCGCCGCGGCTCTGATGGAATCCGAGCCGGGCCTGTTCACCGGAACACTGGCGCTGCCGGGCATCGCGCCCTGGTGGCCCCATACCCACGGCACGCCCCATCTGCACCCGGTGAGTGTGGACGTCGACGGCGCGACGCTCGAACTCGGCCGCACGGGCTTTCGCACCCTGTCGCTGGCGCGGCCCTTCGAGGAGGGTCTGGCGCTCGCGGTCAATGGCGTGCCGGTGTTCTGCCGGGGTGCCAACTGGACGCCCTCGGACCTCGTCGGCCTCGGCAGCGAGGATTGCGCCACCCTCGTCGGACTGGCCCGCGAGGCCGGCATGAACATGCTGCGCGTGTCCGGCACCACCCTCTACCCGGCGCCCGATTTCTACGACCTCTGCGACGCCGCCGGCATCCTGGTCTGGCAGGACCTGATGCTGGCGAATTTCGACTATCCGCACGACGCGGCCGGCTTCGCCGCCGCCCTCGCCGGCGAGGTGGGGAGCTTCCTCGACCGCACGCAGCTCTCACCCGCCCTCGCCGTGCTCTGCGGCGGCAGCGAGGTCTGGCAGCAGGCGGCGATGCTCGGAGCGCCGCGGACCGTCTGGGCCGACACGTTCTGCGCCGACGCGCTGCCGCGACTGGTGGCCGCGTGGCGCCCCGACCTCGTCGCAGTCCCGAACTCGCCATCGGGGGGCGACCTGCCGTTTTCCCCGAGCGCGGGCTGCACCCATTACTACGGCGTCGGCGCCTACCGCCGGCCCCTGGACGACGCCCGCCGCGCCGAGGTGGGCTTTGCCAGTGAATGCCTGGCCTTCGCCAACCTGCCGGAGCCGGCGACGCTGGGCCGGACGAGCCCGTCCGATCCGCACTGGGACCAGGGCATCCCCCGTGACAGGGGCGCCGACTGGGACTTCGAGCAGGTGCGCGACCACTATGTCGGTCTGCTCTACGACGTCGATCCCGCCGCCCTGCGTACCGCCAATCCGGAGCGGTACCTCGAACTCGGCCGCGCCGCCGTCGCAGAGGTGATGGAGGCCACCTTCGCCGAGTGGCGCCGGGCGCGCTCGCCGACCGCCGGCGGTCTCGTCTGGTTCCTGCGCGACCTCGGGCCGGGCACGGGCTGGGGCGTGATCGACTGGACGCAGGCCCCGAAGTCGGGCTGGTACGCGCTGAAGCGCGCGTTCCGCCCGGTGCAGGTCACCCTCTCGGACGAGGGCCTGAGCGGCCTTCACCTGCACGTCCACAACGAGACCGCCGAGGCCCTGGACCTTCGCCTGGGGCTGACCTTCGCGGACTGCGCCGGCAAGGTTGCGGCACGGGCGGAGCGCGACGTCACGGTGGGTCCCCGGACCTCCCTCACCCTGTCCTCCGCCGAGATGCTCGGCCGCTTCTTCGACGCCACCGACAGCTACCGCTTCGGTCCCCGCATCCACGACGTCGCGCAGGCCCGCCTGACCACGCCGGACGGGACGCTGATCGCCGAGAGCTTCCACTTCCCCGGCATCCGACCCATCGCGCCCGAGGCGATCGGCCTGCGCGTCGCGCCCGTGGTCGACGCGCCCGTGCCGACCCTGCGCATCGCCAGCGACCACCTCGCCCTCGGGGTGAGCGTGCGGAGCACCGGAGCGCGGCCCTGCGACAGCGGCTTCCACCTCGCGCCGGGGACGGAGAGGCTGGTCAGCTTCCCCGGCCAAACCCGGCTTCCGCGCGGCGTGGTCGGTGCCCTCAACAGCCAAGAAACCGTGAGGTTCGGCCACGATGCCTGAGGTCCGTTCCATGACCGCCCCGGATACCGCGCCCGAGGCCGCCGTTCCCGTGACCTTCGACGACCTGTTCGGCTGGATCCATCCGGCGGCCGGCCGGCGTGGCGTCGTCCTGTGCGGCGCCTCCGGCTTCGAGCAGATGGCCGCCCACCGCCCGTGGCGCGCCCTGGCGGACAGGATCGCCGCGGGCGGCTGCCCGGCCCTGCGGTTCGACTATCCGGGGGAGGGCAATTCGGGCGATCCCGGTGAGGCCCGGGTGGCGGCCAACGTCGCGGCGATCCGACGGGCGATGCGCTTCCTGCGGGAGACGACCGGCGTCGAAGAGATCGTCCTCGTCGGCCTCCGGCTCGGCGCCAACCTCGCCCTCCTGGCGGCCCAGGAGGAGGATGTCGACCGGCTGGTCCTGCTGGCGCCCGCGCCGACGGGGCGAGCCTATCTCCGCGAGATGCGCCTGCGCGCCCGGACGGTCGGCGGCGTCGCGGACGGCGGCGCACCGAAGCCGGACCCCGACGGGCTGTCGGTCGGCGGTTTCCGCCTGGGGCCGGCCTTCCTGGCCGATCTCGGCGCCCTCGAGGCCGCCGCGATCACGCGCGCGCCGGCCCCGCGGACCCTGCTTCTCGCGCCCGAAACGCGGACGCTGGCGGGACGCCTGACCGCCCTCGGCGGCATCGTCGAGACGGGGCCGCTGCCTGGGCTTCCCCTCCTGGTCGGCGACCCGATCTTCGCCGAGATCCCGCAGGCCGATTTCGATCGCATCACCGCCTTCGCGACGGAAGGCGTCACGATCGTCGGCCCCATCGATCCGCTGCGCCTCGCCCCGGCGCGCCTGGACGGTGCCGGCTGGTCCGAGGTGCCAGCCCGGTTCCGGCCGGACCTGTTCGGCATCCGCTGCCTGCCCCGGCGGCAGGATTCCGGCGCACCGACGGTGGTGTTCGTCTCCACCGGCATGACGGTGCATTCGGGCTGGGGCCGCCAGATCACGGAGCTCGCCCGCAGGCTCGCCGGGGAGGGCGTATCCTCCTTCCGCTTCGATCTCGCCGGCATCGGAGACAGCGGTGGCCGGCCGGACGCACGCAAGCCGCCCTACGCGCCGGACGGGTTCGTGGATGTGGGCCGGGCCCTCGATCATCTGGCGGAGACCCGGGGACCCATCGTCCTCGTGGGCAATTGCAGCGGCGCCTATGCGGCCTTCCAGGCCCTCTGCCGCGACCCGCGGGTCGACGGCGCGCTCCTGATCAATCCCTTTTGCTTCGACTGGGACCCGGACCAGGATGTCGACGCCGTGATCCGCCAGACCTTCGGCAGCACCGGCACCTACGCGGCGCTGCTGAAGCGCGGGGCGACGTGGCGGCGGCTCCTGCGCGGCGAGATCCAGGTCCGGGCGATCGGGGCGACCCTCGCCAGGCGCGGGTTCGAGGGAGCCGTGCGGCGGTTGCGGCGCCTGGTGAAACCCATTTCCCCCGGTGGCTCCGTCGCCCGGCGGGTGGCCCGGTTGCGGCGGCGCGGTGCCGAGATCCGCCTCGTCTACAGTGCCGGCGATCCCGGGCTCGCAGCCCTGCGCCGCCATCTCGGGCGCTCGCCCGGCCGGGCCGACCGACGCCTCGGCGCGCCGGTGGCGATCGTGCCGGATGTCGACCACAACTTCAGTTCGGCCGAGGCGCAGGCGATGCTCGCAACCCATCTGCGCGACCTGCTGCGCGCGGTCCAGGAGGCTGCGGCCGCGCGGGCCGAGGCCCGGTTTCCGGTCGATACCCGCTCCCGCCTCTCCGCCGTTGCGGGCCTCGCGTGAGGGGCCTCACCCGCCGGGGGGCCCTGGCCCTGACGGCCGGGGCCTTCGCGGCGCGGGTCGAGGCCGCGGCCGCGCCGGTGCACCGCTGCGTGGATCTCGTCGACGCCATCGGCATCAACGTGCATCTCGGCCACGGGGGCTCGCCCTATGTCGAGCGCTTCGCCGCCTGCGCCGCCGCCCTTGACGACCTCGGCGTGCGCCACCTGCGCGACGACATCGTCCTCGTCGGGTCGGAGCCCTCGGGGCAGTTCGAGCGGATCGCGGGGCTCGCTCGCCGGGGCTATCGCTTCAGCCTGATCTTCTACGACGGATCGACGCCCGGTCCGCGGGTGCCGCCGGAGCGCTTCGCCGAGATCGCCGACTGGGCGGAGGACGGGCTCGTCGTGGTGGAAGGCGGCAACGAGCCGCCGGTGGCCGCGCGGCCGGGCCTCGCCCGCCTCTCCGCCGAGCACCAGGCGGCCCTGTTCCGCGCGGTGCGGGGCGACCCGCGGCATCGCTCCGTCCGGGTCGCCGGCCCGAGCTACATCCAGGGCCACATCGCGGCCGCGGAGAACCTGTCCGGCTCCGTCGATCTCGCCAACGTCCATGCCTATCCGGGCCTGGAGCACCCCGAGACCCGGGGAGCGGGGAGCCTCGACGGCTTCCTCGCCGCCGTGCGGCCGGTCTTCGGCAGCGCCCCGGCGATCGTCACCGAGAACGGCTACCACACCGCCCTGGCCACCCAGAGCGCCCACCTGCCGGTCTCGGAGGGCATCCGCGCCCGCTACCTGCCGCGCCTGCTGCTGTGGAGCTACCTGCAGGGCGTGCGGCGGACCTACCTCTACGAGCTGATCGCCTCCTTCGACCGGGGCGACGCCGACCCGGAAAGCCGGTTCGGACTCCTCGCCCATGACGGGACGCCGACAGCGTCCTTCGCGGCCGTGCGGGGCCTGATGCGCCTGTTCGGCGGTCGCGCGGAGGAGGAGGCGGTTCCCCGGGACCGCCTCGACGTCGCGCTTCCGGGGGGCGTACCCGACCTCGTGGCGGCGCGTTTCCGGCGGGCGGACGGGGCCCTGCTGGTTCCGCTCTGGCTCGGGCTCGACGGCTGGGACCGGAACGCCCGGGCAGCCCGTCCGGACGTCGCGCCGCGCCCGGTGGACCTGCGCCTCTCGGGGCCGCCCCGGCGGCTGCGGCTGCACCGCTTCGGCGACGACGGCGTCGTCCGCGTGGAGCCGCTTGCGCCGGCCCAGGCCCTGACCCTGGCGGTCAGCGACCGGCTCTCCGTGCTGGAGGTCGGGTAGGCTCAGGGCGCGGGTTCGTCCACGAACTGCACACCGATCTCGCCGGGCTTGCGCCAGGCGACCCGGGCCGAGCGCCGCTCGCCCTGCATCTCGACCAGCAGGGTGAAGTGGTCCGGGATGCCGACGACGCTGGCGACCCGGAGGCGGGCGCCGGACTGCGAGCGGTTGCGCAGGGTGCAGTCGATGACGCCGCCGCCCTGCAACGCGATCTTGCCCGCCAGCAACGTGCGGGTCCGGGATTCGGATCGTCTCTCTTCCATCGCGCGATGCCGTGGTGATTGCGGTTGTACGTCCGTAATGCAGGAGTGGTTACGAGTCGGTATCGCGCCCGGGCCGCGCGACGTCATCCGAACTGCGCACCGATCATTTCGTCGGTGCGCCAGACGACCCGGCAGACCTTGATGCCGTCCAGGGGCGGCGCCTCGAGCAGGAAGGTGCTCGGCACGCGGTCGGCGTCCGGCAGGGTGATCCTGACGCCGCCGAGGGAGACGTCGTGCACCAGACAGGCGAGTTGCGTGTGCTCGTCGATGGCGATGCTGCCGGTCTCGTCGGATCGGAACCGAGGCGTGGCGCGGCGCTCCTGCGAGGGAGCGGGGAGGGGGGAAGCGTACGGAAGAGCGCGCATGGGGGGCGGATCTCGAAGCGGACCTGACGCTCCAGGAATCGTCGCCGGCCCGCAAGGACGCGCTAATCCGGTCGCTCAAATTGTCGGCACCCGCGCAATCGCGGGGGGCGGACGACGCGTCGGGATACGGCGGGGTCGTGTCGAGGTCGCGCGGTCCGGGCCGCCCCGGATGACAGATGCGCGCGCGGCACAACCCTCGGCTGGAACCGAGGCCCGCGACGCCCGGTTCGGCAGGGGACAACCGGAGCCGAGTCCCATGAAGATCGTCACCGTCGCGGATCTCATCGTCGACACCCTCGACCAGGCCGGCGTCCGGCGCATCTACGGCATCGTCGGCGACAGCCTGAACGCGCTGACCGAATCGCTGCGGGCGCGGGGCACCATCGATTGGGTCCATGTCCGGCACGAGGAGGTGGCGGCCTTCGCGGCGGGGGCCGACAGCCAGCTCTCGGGCACGCTCGCGGTCTGCGCCGGGTCCTGCGGGCCGGGCCACGTCCACCTCATCAACGGCCTCTACGATTGCCACCGCACCCGCACCCCGGTTCTGGCCATCGCGGCGCACATCCCCTCGGCCGAGATCGGCTCGGGCTACTTCCAGGAGACGCATCCGGGCGAGCTGTTCCGCGAGTGCAGCCACTATTGCGAGATGGTGGGCGACGCCTCCCAGCTGCCGCAGGTGCTGGAGAACGCCATGCGGGCGGCGATCGGCCTGTCCGGCGTCGCCGTGGTGATCATCCCCGGCGACGTCGCCCTGATGGACGCGCCGACCCGCGGGGTCGCCCCCAATGCGGGGCTGATCCCGCCCCGGCCCGTGGTGCGCCCGGCCGAGACCGAGCTCGACGCCCTCGCCGACCTCCTCAACGGCTCCGAGCGGATCACCCTGCTCTGCGGGCGCGGCTGCGCCGGGGCCCATGCCGAGCTGCTCCAGCTCGCCGAGGCCCTGAAGAGCCCGATCGTGCACGCGCTCGGCGGCAAGGACGTGGTCGAGTACGACAACCCCTACGACGTCGGCATGACCGGGCTGATCGGCTTCTCCTCGGGCTATGCCGCGATGATGTCCTGCGACACCTTGCTGATGCTCGGTACCGACTTCCCCTACCGGCAGTTCTACCCGCAGGACGCCAAGATCGCCCAGGTCGACATCCGCCCGGGCCAGCTCGGGCGCCGCTGCAAGCTCGACCTCGGCCTCGTTGGCCACGTGGACGACACCCTCCGGGCGCTGCTGCCCAAGCTGACGCCCAAGACCGAGCGCAAGCATCTCGACGCTGCCCTCAAGCACTATGCCAAGGCCCGCGAAGACCTCAACGACCTCGCCACCGGCGCGCCGGCCAAGGGCTGGTTCGGCCTTAAGTCCGCCCACCAGCCGATCCACCCGCAATACCTGACGAAGCTCGTCAGCGAGGCGGCCGCCGACGACGCGGTCTTCACCGCCGATGTCGGCACCCCGACGATCTGGGCGGCCCGCTACCTCAAGATGAACGGCCGGCGCCGGCTGATCGGCTCCTGGGTGCACGGCTCGATGGCCAACGCCATGGCGCAGGGCATCGGCGCGCAAGCGGCCTATCCCGACCGGCAGGTGGTGTCGCTCTCCGGCGACGGGGGCTTCACCATGCTGATGGGCGACCTCCTCACCCTGCGCCAGCAGAAGCTGCCCCTCAAGATCGTGGTCTACAACAACGGCACCCTCGGCTTCGTGGAAATGGAGATGAAGGCCGCCGGCTACCTCGAGACCGGGGTCGCCCTCGACAACCCGGACTTCGCCGCCATGGCCCGCGGCGCCGGCATCCACGCCGTCCGGGTCGAGGACCCGGCCGCGCTGGAGACGGCGGTCCGCGAGGTGATGGCCCATCCGGGCCCGGCCCTCCTCGACTGCGTGGTGGCCCGCCAGGAACTCTCGATGCCCCCGAAGATCGACGGCAAGCAGGTGAAGGGCTTCAGCCTCTACGTCCTGCGCGCGGTGATGAGCGGCCGGGGCGATTCCGTGCTCGACCTCGCCAAGACCAACCTGCTCCGCTGAGGGGCGCCGCGCCGGCCACGCGGCGGCGCGCCTCGCTCCGCGAGGCTTCGGGGATCGGCGCCCTCACCGATCGAGGGACGGCCCGATCCTCCAGCGCGCCGGATTCCGAACCGTCAATGTCCGGCGCCCGATTCCTGTCGAGGGGCCAGTTTCGACCCAACCCCGCCATACATGTTGCTAAGAGCGTCGCCTGAAAGCGGACATGTACGGCATCTCTGCTTAACGGCAATAATTGACCCTTAACTGACCTTAGAAAGGTCTGCTTACTGGCAGCCTGGCCAACCTGAACGGGCCGGTCCCCACCCAGGTTGCTAAAGCTTGAGTGTCTGACCATTCGAGCCGGATCGAAGAAGGCGGTGCTAAACGGCGTCGTTCGCTTTCGCAGACTTTTCAACTCTCACCGGGCGAGCAAGTGCGTTTGTCGGCGATCGAGGCCTCGCCCGAGCCGGTATGGGCGCCAGGGCCCAACGGCGCAGCAAGCAGGCTCGCCACCCATCCCATTCTCCCGTATTACGCATAGCTGAAGCGGAGTTGGGACGATGGCGACGACGGTCTGGGGCAGCACGACGAAGCCGATGTCAGCGCGGAAGCTAGCTTCTCTTATGGAGGCAGATTCCGAGCTAGATGGTACCCTCTACATCGGATACCCAGTTCTAGGTACACCCGACGGCGCTTTTCCTTTCGACGCTATATTGCTAAGTCCCCAGCATGGAGCGGTGTTGTTCGATGTCGTCGAGGGCAAGGAACTTGGCGACTATGGGCAGCGACAAGACAATATGTTTTCTAAGCTGCAGTCGAAGCTGATACAATATCAGCCACTAGTAAAAAAACGAACCCTGCTCCCGACTCTTACAACTGTGACTTATGCACCGGCTTCGTCGACACAAGACGAGGTAAAAGGAGATTATCCGTTCTTTTCATCCCCTCAAATAGTTGATTTTGTGAAAGATATCGTCTGGACTGGCGAAGACACGTATCCTGCTATGGCCTCCGCGATACAAGCGCTTTCGACAATTAGGAAGGGCAAGCGGCGCAAGGACGTTAAGAAGCCTGACTCAAGAGGCGACAAGCTTCAAAGGCTGAATGATTCCATTGCCAATCTTGATGCTCATCAGAGCGCTGCCGTTATCGAAACGGTTGATGGCGTCCAAAGGATAAGAGGCCTGGCGGGATCAGGAAAGACAATTGTACTTGCTCTCAAAGTTGCATATTTGCACGCCCAGCATCCAGATTGGAAAATCGCAATAACTTTTAATACACGGTCGCTTCGAGATCAATTTACACGGCTCGTGAATAATTTTGTCATTGAGCAGACCAGTGAAGAGCCCGATTGGGACAGAATCGACATCATTCATTCTTGGGGTTCACCCAGCACGCCGACAGGAATGTACTACCAATTTACTAAAACAAATAGTACTATATATTATGATTTCAAATCTGCCCAAAACGCTTTCGGAGAGGGTCGTGAATTCGATGGAGCTTGCAAGGATGCGCTATCAAAATCTGTGAAGCCTGCGCAGATTTATGATGCAATCTTGATCGATGAAGCTCAAGATTTACCGCCCTCATTCCTCCAACTTTGTTATCACTCGCTTAGAGCTCCTAAAAGGCTTGTATATGCCTACGATGAGTTGCAGAGCTTGAACAATGCGACGCTTCCTCCTCCAGATGAGTTATTCGGTGCCGATGCAGCTGGAAAGCCACTCGTTAAGTTTGCTGAGGAGGCTCCGGGGCAGCCGAGGCAGGATATAATTTTGCGTGTTTGTTATCGGAATTCGAGGCCGATCCTTGCTACTGCACATGCACTTGGATTCGGAGTCTACAGAGAACCGGGTGGCTTAATCGCAACGTTCGATCAAGCCCACCTCTGGAAAGATGTGGGTTATTATGTGCGCGAAGGTCAGCTAAAAGATGATCAGCGAGTGTCTTTAGCTCGCAGTTCCGAGACAAGCCCCCTCTTTCTCGAGGAGCATTCGCCTGTCGATGATTTAATTTCATTCAATCGTTTCGATAATTCCGTTGAACAGACGGCATGGCTCGTAGAGGATATTCGGAAGAATCTTGCCGAAGAGGACCTATCTCCAGAAGATATCATAGTAATCAATCCAGATCCGCTAACGACGCGTCGAGCGGTTTCAGACGCGCGGGCCGCTCTATTCGACCATAACATCAACTCGTCCCTAGCAGGTGTTTCAGGGTCTCCCGACGTTTTCTTCGAAAATGATGTTGTGACCTTCACAGGCATCTTTCGTGCAAAAGGAAATGAAGCGGCGATGGTTTATATAATCAACGCTCAGGACTGTTATAGCGCCTATTTACCTGCTGAATTGACCCGTATAAGAAGCCAGATTTTTACGGCAATTACTCGCTCAAAGGCTTGGGTTCGTGTGCTTGGTGTTGGGCCACGAATGGATGAAATGATCCGGGAGTTCGGCCGAGTAAAAGAAAACGACTTCCGTCTGAATTTCATCTACCCAAATGAAGCAAAACGTAGAGAACTGCGAACCATCAACCGGGACCTGACGCGTGCTGAGCAGGAAAAACTTTCGAAGAAGGTTTCCGATCTGAGAGACGTAGTTAACGCCCTTGATCAAGGTGAAGTAAAGCTTGAGGATTTGCCATCCTCACTTCGCGCACAGCTTCTGAAAGTGCTGGGAGCCGGAAAATGACTCCGCAGCAAACGATTCAGAATATCCGCGACGTGATGAGCAAAACGATACGAGCTGGCCTTTCAAATCAGCAGAACTTTCCGGCCATCAAGAATGTGGGTCAGCAGGGACAAGAAATATACATTGATGGGTCTCCCGATCTTTCCATCAGCCTAAGAGATGTACCATATAATGAAGTGTACATCGCTCTTGATGAGGCGAAAGCATATAATTTGCGCCTCATAGATGGGTCTCTTATTCAGATGGTATACTCATTTAGGAGAAATAGAATTCACAGCCACCGACTCGCTCTGTTTCCTTCTCCCCACCTAGATTCATATGAAGACGCGGCTGATAGTTATGAGAAAGATGCAGTTTTTGCAGAGATAACGGGACGATATCTCGTCAGATTTCCTGTCAGGTTCGATTTTTCAGATCTCGACGAGGAGCATATTGAGATCGATCATCCGAAATCGCATGTGACTTTGGGCCAGTACAAACAGTGTAGAATTCCGGTTAATGCCCCTCTTTCTCCGTTAAAATTCATGAGATTCGTTCTAAGGAGTTTTTACTTTCCCGCCTTGACAAGCGTCGGATTACCAGATCCCGGTGATGACCCAGCTTTCTCCGAAACTATCACTGATAAAGAGCGTGGAATCGCTTTTTTCTCAACCTAATCAATTTTAATTATATTTTTTATAATTCCTCGAAAAGCGGTGGCCTTTCGAGCGCCGCCGCGCGGTGTAGTAATGCCCAATGCAACAAGCCAAGCGGCGCGATCCCAGAAGGACACTGCGCCTTCAGCCTGCCGCTCGCGATAGACAGGCGCCAGAAGTATGGCATACCCTTGGATGTGCTCGCCCTACGCTACCCGACCGGCAGGGCGGCCCCAGTCGCTAAGGCTTTGAGGGTGATGCCCACCGAGCCGCACGCCTTGTGCTATTGCAGCAGCGAGCGCCGCCCGAGTTCGCTCATTAGCTGGGAGATGAAGCACACGTCTCGGCTAATCCTATCGAGCTTCGCAGCCACTACCGGGCGCAGACGGCGGCGCGCCTCGGCCGGGGGGGGCTAGGATGGGGCGACGGTCCAGGGCATTGGCGCCCTTGCCCGACTCGACCTCGGTTAGCTCTCACACGATGGTGAAGCCTTCAGCGTCGCAGAAGCGGAGGACCGTGGCGCGCTGTATTTCAAGCCCGAGGCCCGATCGGCCCTGCCAGGTCGTCGAAACCCAGTAGTAGGCCGCCAACGGAAGGTCAGTTCCAGCCTTTGTGGTGCCCGCTTATAGGCGTCACACCGATTTCCGCTCCTGGCGCGAAGCGGTCGTTCGTTTGAATCCAGCGAACGTTCGGTTGCCTGTATCCGCCTCCCAAAAGCAGATTGGCAAAAATCCACCCAACCCGGACGCGGAGCGCGCAGGCGGGGCCTGGTCCAGTGGCGCCGGCTTGTCCGTTTCCTTGCCGTTCCCGGGGGCGGAGTATCCGGACGAACCGAGCCCGGGTAGGACGCGCGGCGCCTCGCGCATCTGTCATCGAACCGTGGCCGTCACTGCCCGTTGATCGCGGGCCCCTGCAGGCCGGAGACAGATCCACGGCATGCGTTCCCGCTCTCTCATCGTCGGCGCCCTCGTCGCCCTCGCCGCCGGTGTCGGCCTGGCCGGGCTCGGCCGCTTCGGCTACGCGCCGATGCCGGCGCGCGAGGACCTCGCCAATCCCGAGCGCTACCGGATCCGCACGGCCTACGACGTGCTCGGCCGCCGCATCGGCCGGGAGGAGGCGCAGGCGCTCGGCGCCACCGAGGCGGGGCGCCGGACGCTGTCGCCCGAGGCCGGCGCCTTCGCCATCGACGAGGCCGTCGTCGCGCGCGGGCGGGAGGCCTTCTACACCGAGACCTTCGGGAACGAGGTCTTCCTCACCGACGTGATGGGCATGCTCGACGGCGCCCTGACGCCCTACGAGGTCGCCCGCGCCGTGCTGCTGCTCGGCGGTCGCGCCACGAACGACCTCCAGGTCCGCGTCGCCGAAGACGTGCGGATCGGCGAGCGCCAGTGGCGCAAGGGCGAGTTCGTCTCCACCGGCCTCGACGTTGCGGCGGGGGGGCTCGGCATCATCGGCCTGAAGACCTTCTACGACCGCGGCCACCTGCGCCTCGGCATCACCTGCGCGCTCTGCCACGCGGCGGTCGATCCCAAGTCCGGCAAGGTCGTGGAAGGGGCGCCGAACGCCGACCTGAATGCCGGCCTGCTCCTCGCCCTCTCGGCCAACGCCTCCGCCTACTTCATGCACGGCAGCGTCGATCTCGCAGCCCTCGCCGGCGATCCGTCGCGCACGGTGGCGACCGCCGACGGGGGACGGGCGGTGCTGCCGGATCGGGACAGGCTGGAGGCGGCGGCCAAGGTCCAGGTCGCGAGCTGGCCGCCGGGCAGCTTCGATTCCTCCGCCGACCGGGTGACGAACCCGACCTCGATCCCGTCGAGCTTCTCGGCCTACGGCGAGCCCTACAGCTGGAGCGGGCGCGAGGCGGTGGGGCCCTTCCACGGGCTGTCGTCGCTGAACAACAACGTGCACGCGGCCAATTCCGACACCACGCAGCTCGCCGCCGCCGCGCCCTGGCTGTTCGGCCTCGACCCCGACCTCTACCTCGGCATCCTGCTCCAGGGGGCGGTGAACCCGGCCCTGCGCTACGACCCGAAGGGGGCCGCGCGGCCGAGCGCGATCCTGTCCGCCTTCGACCCGACGCCGGGCTCGCCCGGCCTCAACCGCTACGCCGTCCTGCCGAGCTTTCCGGCGACGAACTACATGACCGACAACGGATTGTTCGCTTCGGCGGCCGGGGAGCCGGCGAACTTCGCCAACAACGCCATGTCGGCGTTCCAGAACCTGCTGCGCCCGCCCCCGGCCGGGCAGAACGACGGGAAGGACGACGGGCAGGACAACCGGAAGGACGCGGTGCAGGCCGGCCGCGCGGTGTTCGAGCGGGCCGGCTGTGCCGGCTGCCATGCCGGCCCGGCGCTGACCAACAACCGGATCGTGCCCGTGGGCGAGATCGGCACCGAGCCGACCCGGGCCCGGGCCGGCGCCAAGATGGAGGCGCGCCTCGCCGCCCCGGCGATGTTCGCCACCGACACGCCGTTCCCGCTGCCGGCCGACCCGAAGATCGTGCCGATCCCCCTGGAGGGCGAGGCCCTGAAGCAGGTCCAGCTCGGCTGGGCCCATGCCGGCAGCGAGGGCGGCTACAAGGTCCCGAACCTCGTCGGCCTCGCCTGGTCGGCCCCCTACTTGCACGACGGCGGCGTCGCGGTCGGGGCCGACCCGGCGGGCGAGCTCGGCGTCTCCGGCACCCTGGGGCGCGGCCATGCGCCGGACCCGCGCAACAGCCTGCGCGCCCTGGTGGACCGCGACCTGCGCGGCCGAGTCGTGGCCGCCAACCGCGCCTCCGCCACGGCGCGCCTCGCCCGCGTCACCGGAGAGGGGCACGCCTACTGGGTCGACGCCGCCGCCGGCTATGCCGCCGGCGACCAGGCGGCCCTGCTCGCCTACCTCCTCTCCATCGACGGCCTGACGCAGGACGTGCCGGTGCCCTGAGCCCGGCCGGCCCCGCACCCCTGCGCGGCCGCCCTACGTGCTGAGGTTCAGGCGGTAGCGGTAGACGTCGCCCCGGAACAGGCCCTCGACATATTCGATCATCGTCGAGTCCTGGTTGTAGCTGTGGCGCTTGATCAGCAGGCAGGGCAGGGGCTGGTCGAAGGCGAAGATCTCGCATTCGGCCGGGGTCGGCAGGGTCGCCTCGACGGTCTGCTCGCAGCGCACGAGGCGGCCGCCCGGATGCGCGGCCAGGAAGGCGTAGACGGAGCCGGAGAGGTCGCCGGTCTCCAGGGCCGGCACGGCGCGGATGTTGTACCAGGCAACCTCGCGGGACATCGGCACGCCATCGCCGGAGCGCACGCGGGTCAGGCGCAGGAACGGGGCCGTGGAGGGCAGGCCGAAGATCGACGCGATGGAGCGGTCCTCGGTCACCACCCGTTCCAGGATGCGCGAGGACGGGATCTTGCCGAGCTCGCGCATCTCCTCGGTGAAGCCCTTGAGCCGGTCCATGCCCGGGCGCACCGGCTCGGGCCGGCGCCGCACCAGGAAGCCCGAGCGCCCGCGCGGCACCAGGAGCTCGTCGTCGCTCAGCTCGGCATAGGCGCGCTGGACCGTGACCCGGCTGACGCCGAGGCTGTCGGCGAGCTGGCGCTCGGCCGGCAGGATCACGCCCGGCGGCAGCGAGCCCGACAGGATCAGCTCGCGCAGCTGGCCCTCGATCTGCCGGTAGAGGGGCATCGCGGTGTCGCCGCGCAACCGCAGGAGGGACAGCACCGAGGGACGCCCGTCCCCCGCGAAATCCGGCCCGACCCCGCCGTGTATCGTCCGATTTCTGGGGCGCACGTCCGATCGACCTCCGGTAGGGATGTTATATCGGATCGGATCGGGGTGCTCCATGCGGGTCTTCGTCGTCGGCAGTTTCGTGATCGCCTGCTCGGTCAAGGTCGCGCGGCTGCCGCAGGCGGGCGAATCCCTCGGCGGCTCGGCCTTCCTGGCGGAGCCCGGCGGCAAGGGCTTCAACCTCGCGCTCGCCGCGCACCGGCTCGGGGTGGCGGTGGACGGGCTCTTCGCCGTGGGCGAGGACGTCTTCTCCCCCGTGGTCCGGTCGACCTTCGCGCGGGTCGGCTTCTCCGAGGCCATGCTGGTGCCGCATGCGGGCTCGACCGGAGCCGGCGTCGCCTTCGTCGATCCGGCCGGCGAGAACTGCCTGGCGGTCTGCCTCGGCGCCAACCTCGCCCTGACGGCGGCGGATGTCCGGGCGGCCGCCGCCCGCATCCGGGACGCGGACCTCGTGGCGGCGACCTTCGAATCCCCCGACGCCCCCATCCGCGAGGCCTTCGCCCTGGCCCGGGCGCGGGGCCTGCCGACGCTCCTCAACCCCTCGCCGGTGCGCGCCCTCGACCCCGCGATCCTGGCCGACACCGCGATCCTGGTGGTCAACGCCGTCGAGGCGGCCGAACTCGGGCTCGGCCCGCCCGAGGCCGTCGCCGAGGCGCGGGCCGCGACGCCGGCCATCGCGGCCCTGCTGGCGGGCGGCCTCGACCTGCTGGTGGTGACCCTGGGCGAGCGCGGCGCCGTCGCGTTCCGCCCCGGCCGGCCGCCCCTGCGCCAGCCGGCCTTCGCGGTGGCGGCGGTGGATACGGTGGGGGCGGGCGACGCCTTCGCGGCCGGCCTGATGGCGGGCCTGCTGGCGCGGCGGCCGCTGGGCGAGGCCCTGCGGCAGGCGGCGGCCTGCGGGGCGCTCGCCACCGGTCAGTTCGGGGCCTTCGACGCCTTCCCGAGCGCGCGGGCGCTGGCGGATTTCCTCGACGGGCCGGGGGGCGGGGCCGGGCCGCATCTCAGCACGGGGCCGACGACCCGCTGAACATCGAGAGCGAGGCGACGATGCTGAGGAGCTCGGCCTGCCGCTTGGTGCCGGTCTTGTTGAAGATCGAGGTGAGCTGGGTCCGGACCGTGCTCGGCTGGACGCCGACGCTCTCGGCATAGCTCTGCAGGCGCGAGCCCCCGGCCAGCGCCTGGAGCAGGCGCGCCTCGGCCGGGGTCAGGTCGAACAGGAGGTTCAGCAGGCCGTCGTCCGGGGCCGCCCGGGCCCCGACCTGCACCAGGATCAGCAGCACCGCCGAGGCGTCGAAGACGTCGCCGGGATGCCGGTCGAAGCGCAGGATGTGGGCGATGTGGCCGCGGCGGTCGGAATAGCTGCGCACCGGCATGGTCTGGGCCGCCCGCCGGCCGCCGGCGACGTTGGCGATCGCGTCCTGCAGGGATTTGCTGTTGACCAGGCTGCGGAACAGGTGGCCGCCGTGCTGGCTCGCGGGCAGCACCTCCGCGCAGTCCTGCAGGCGGCCGTTCAGGGTCAGCACCCGGCCCGAGGCCGACAGGATGGCGGCGGGCAGGCCGATCCGGTCGAGGGCCGTGGTGGTGACGCGGGCGCGCTCGGAGCCGAACTGGGCGCTGAGCTGGCAGGCGCGCACCAGATGCGGGCGCAGGGCGTCGAGCCGGGGCAGGAGGGCGGGCTCGTGCGGGCCGGCCTCGGCCCGGCGCTCGGCGGTGACGATGGCGACGTCGCCGGTGGGCAGGGCGATCGTGGTGCCCACCTGCCAGAACGGCTCGTCGATCCGGCAGCTCCGGCCGTCATAGGAGCCCGGCACCAGGTCGACGTCGCGCACGAAGCCCGCATGGGCCAGGGTGCGCCACTGCGCCGTGCGCCCGCTGCCGCGCCAGGAGGCCGCCGACGCGTGGTGGCGCAGGCGCCGCTCCAGGGCCGGGGAGGCGATCCAGCGGGGCATGCCGACGGGGGGCAGCACCATGAGCACGCCGCCATCCGACTGCGCGGTGTCGCCGAGGCACTGGAGGACGTCCGGCCAGAGCTCGGGCGTGCCGGCGGCCTCGTAGATCCGGTCGATAAGAGCTTCCCGCACCGGCCCGCCCCATGCTGATCTGAATCAGGAGTGATCGGGCCGAATACTGGTCCAACCGATCGCGATAAGACCAATATCAGTCCAAAACCGGCAACGGTATCCCCCAAACGGATGATGTCCCGGAGCAAGCGGGGGATGACGGGCCGGTGCCCGGGC
>NZ_JBYSXL010000179.1:0-502 GCF_058782155.1 Methylobacterium sp. FW306-05-D | reverse complement strand
GTGCCGCCGGCGATGAACTTGGCGTTCGGGTTGCGCGACACGGCGGCGGCGGCTTCGGCGGGCGAAGTCGGGCGCTCGTAGGTGAAGGATTTCATGCGGGCCTCCCGGCGACTTCGGTCATCGCCTCGACGATGTTGGAATAAGCACCGCAACGGCAGATGTTGCCGCTCATGCGCTCGCGGATCTCGGCGTCCGTGACCTGCATCGGCGCGTTCAGATCGGCGGTGACGTGGCTGGGGATGCCGGCCTTGATCTCGGCGAGCACGGCGACGCCGGAGCAGATCTGGCCGGGCGTGCAGTAGCCGCACTGGTAGCCGTCATGTTTGATGAAGGCGGCCTGCATCGGGTGCAGCGCGTCGGGCTGGCCGAGCCCCTCGATGGTGGTGATCTCCGACCCCTGGTGCATCACTGCCAGCGTCAGGCAGGAATTGATGCGCCGGCCGTCGACGATCATGGTGCAGGCGCCGCACTGCCCGTGGTCGCAGCCCTTCTTCGAACCGGT